>CALNFG010000128.1 GCA_939792625.1 uncultured Prevotella sp. | reverse complement strand
GTTTTTGCTTGCTTTTCAAAACATGGTCTTTTGCGTTGCCAAAGGTTACGTTTCAGCCACCCAAAGGTAACCTTTGGCAACGCAAAAGACCATGTTTTGAAAAATTTGGTTTAATAATGCAGATTGTCTTTTTTATAATTTGTATGTTTCATTAAAAATACATATCTTTGAATGTGAATTGGAGCTGTGCCGGCATGACTGTGCTGGTGCAAAATTGCAGAATAAACTTTATGGAACAGATAATAAAGCATTTTACCGATGACGACCTGTACAAATTTACCATGTGTTGCGCTGTTATAGATAATTTCCCGCGCGCGCAGGTCAGATATTCGTTTACAGACAGGGATGATACTGTATATCCGGCGGGTTTTGCACGCGAGTTAAGTGAGCAGATAGCCGCGCTTGAGGATGTAGTGATAACTGATGACGAGATTGATTTCATGCGTAGGCGGTGCAGCTTTGTTCCAAACTGGTTTTACAATTATCTGAAAGGTTACCGTTTTTGCCGCAAATGGGCTAAGGCGTGGCAGGACGGCGATGGGCATCTTTTTGTTGAGTTTGAGGGTAGTTGGGCTGAAACTATTTTTCTTGAGGTTAAAGTGCTTGCTATTATTTCGGATTTATATTATGAAATGACAGGGCAGGACAAGCTGTTTGATTATGATGCTTATTACGATAAGACCTATGCCAAGGCCGAACGCCTGCTGTCTGCCGGTTGTGTGTTCAGTGATTTCGGCACACGCCGCCGTGCCTCTTTTATGTCAGAAGACACTGTCGTACGTGCCATGAAAGACTGTTATTGCAGCCGCGAGTGGAGCGGAAAATTTGTCGGTACGAGCAATGTTTATCTTGCCATGAAGCACGATGTACAGCCCGTAGGCACTATGGCTCATGAGTTTATCTGTGCCATCGGAGGTATGTACGGTCCTCAGATGGCGAATCACATAGCCATGAATTCATGGCGCAACACGTTCCGTGGGGCGCTTGGTACTTATCTTTACGACAGTTTCGGGTGGAATATTTTCAGTATGAATTTTTCTGAAGACTTTGCCAATTTGTTTAAAGGTCTGCGTATAGACAGTGGTGACAATCATGACCAGCTTATGAAGATTGTTGATAAATATCGTTCGCTTGGAATTGATCCGAAAACCAAACAGGTGATATTCAGTAACGCATTAGATACAGACGGAGCAATTGCCGTACAGCGGTTTGCAAAAGATTATTGTCAACCTTCGTTTGGTATAGGTACTCATTTTACCAATGATTTTGACAACGTTAAGCCATTGAACATTGTGATAAAGCTTGTCGCTGCCAAAATAACCGAGGCGTGGTCATTCTATAATGATACGTGCAAGCTGAGTGAGGATACCGGCAAGCATGTTGGCAAACCTGATGTTGTAAAAAGGTTTATGGAAGCACTTAACATAAAAGATGTGCCGGATGTATGCTGACAAGATTACGTTCAGCCAATTCCTGCACATCTTCAGTGAATTTTATCTCAGTTTGTTTTTGTTGTAATGCGGTGTGACTTTCATGTTGAAATAAATCATAGACACGAGGCACAGCACTGCTCCGATAAGATAAACCATGTAAAACGTAAAATGGCCGGCAATGATGCCGCTGGTGGCAATGCCGATGCCAATGCCGACATCCCATGCCGTAAGATATGTACTCGTGGCTGTTGCGCGCTGGTTGTTCGGGGCAAGATTGATGTAAAGGGTATTCATTGCCGGGAATATCACACCGAAACCGATACCGAGCAGCAACGGTACGGTGAAGAACATAGTCTCGGCTGCCATCATGTTGTGTGGCGCGACGAAGCGACACATGCTGAGAGTAAAGAATGCCGCAACAACCGGATAAAGGCCGATGTGTATGCACTGTGTGATATATCCCTGATCAACTTTCTTTCCGGCAACGAGACGTGAAGCTCCCATTCCGGCGGCCATCAGTGTGAAGAAAAAGCCTGACTGTATATCGAGATGTATCTCGCGTGCGTACATGGCCACAAAGTTTGTAGTAGCTCCGTATGGAATCGAGAGCATCAGCAGGGCTATGCTGACGGGAATGCCTTTTATGAGGATAAAGCGGTCGAGCGATAACTTTGGCGTAGACCCGATAACATCAATGTCGGTTTGCTGTTTTTTATTTATCCGCTCCTTTATTGATTCCGGAGTGCGTGCTTTTATGCAGATTGCGCACAACAGGCCGGTAACACTGAAAGCCATGCCTGTCATGAATATTCCGAGATAACTTACGTGGTCGTGCATGAATAGTCCGGTCATTGGGCCGAGGGCCATAGCCGTGTTGTTGGTCAGTCCGTAATATCCGAGAGCTTCGCCGCGCCTGCTGCTTGGTGTTATGTCTACGCACAGCGTATTGCCGCCAACAGTGACGCTGCTGAATGCCACACCGTGAAGTGCGCGTAACACAACAAACCATGTCAGCACGCCGGCCGCCATGTATCCGAGAAAAATGGACGCACATATAAAGTAGCAGAAAACGTAAATAGGCTTGCGAGGGAACTTATCCATCATGAATCCTGAGAACGGGCGTACGCAAAGTCCGCTCACGGTGTAGCAACTCAATATTGCGCCCAGCATGGCCGCAGGACAGTTATAAGTCTCGCGCAGATAGAAAGGTAGGACAGGTATGAGTATCCAGAAGCCGAAAAACAAGAGAAAATTCGCGGCCAGGATGAATATGTAACTGCGGGTGAAAAGACGTTCTTTCATATTATATATTCAAGGAATTAAAAGTCGGGAATAAAGAAAATCACTATTTCCGCAGCAGAAAATCAAAAATTAAGAATTAAGAAAACAGTTTTGTCTTTATTGGTTTGAACGGCAAATTTGTTTTCTTAATTCTTAACTCTTAATGTTTATTCCGCTTTTAGTTCGCCGCGTCGAACTCGTGCAGGAAGCGCACGTCGTTTTCAGAGAACAGACGCAGGTCTGACACCTGATACTTCAGGTTGGTTATGCGTTCTACTCCAAGACCGAAGGCATATCCGCTATAAATTTTGCTGTCGATGCCGCATAACTCAAGTACGTTGGGGTCTACCATACCGCATCCGAGTATCTCAACCCATCCGGTGTGTTTACAGAATCCGCAGCCTTTACCTCCGCAGATATGGCATGATATGTCCATTTCGGCGCTCGGCTCGGTAAACGGGAAGTAACTCGGGCGCAGACGTATTTTGGTGTCGGCACCGAAAAGTTCACGTGCGAATGTGAGAAGTACCTGCTTAAGGTCTGTGAATGATACGTTCTTGTCTATGTACAGACCTTCTATTTGGTGGAAAAAACAATGTGCGCGTGCCGTAATTGCCTCGTTGCGATAAACACGTCCCGGACAGATTACCCGGATTGGTGGTTGTGTGGTCTCCATCACACGTGCCTGTACGGAGCTTGTGTGGCTGCGCAGTATGATATTCTTTGTCACATCATCAGGATTGGTCTCTACAAAGAATGTGTCCTGCATGTCACGTGCCGGATGGTCGGCGGCAAAGTTCATCTTTGTAAATACGTGCATGTCGTCTTCCACTTCCGGGCCGTCGGCCAGCGTGAAGCCCATGCGGGAGAATATGTCTATTATCTCGTTCTTTACAATTGTTAGCGGGTGACGCGTGCCGAACTTTATTGGATATGGAGTACGTGTGAGGTCAATGTCGTCAGTCTGTGTCTCGTTTGTCTCACACTGTTCTCTTAATGAGTTTATGCGTTCAAGCGCAGTCTGTTTAAGTTCGTTGATTTTGATTCCCACTTCTTTTTTTTGTTCAGCCGGAACGTTGCGGAAATCGGCCATGAGGGTACTGATGTCTCCCTTTTTGCTAAGATATTTCAGTCTTAACGCTTCTATTTCTTCAGGCGTCGAAGCGCTAAGGCCTTTCACTTCTTCAAGCAGTTTCGCTATTTTGTCGAGTATCATTTTGAAGATAATTTTGGTGCTTATTAAAATCTTGATGCAAAGGTAATATTTTTACCTTTAATTACGTAATAAATCAAAATAAAGTTGTACTTTTGCGCAAATTTTGAGAGACGTTACAGGCGTGAGGCAGTCTGGCTTTTAGGCCGTTACAGACTGTCGGGCGTAAGGTTGCGGGCTTGTCCGGACTTTGCGTACCGGCTTGACCATTGGCCATGCCGCCCCCGCAATGAATAGCATGGAATTATGAAAAAAGGCGCTGTTTTGGCTTTTGCCGCTTGTTCGTCCATGATGGTGTGGACGACCGGCTGTTCAGACAAGAAACCTGCCGCAGCCGATACCACGGCTGTAGACACGTTGCAAGTTGCCGATACTACTGCTGTAGACACGATTGACCGGCTTATTTCAGAGCAGCCTATGCCCAAGGCTGCTGATGAGCTGTTCGATGATTTTATCTTCAATTTTGCGGCAAACCGAAAGTTGCAGATGGGCAGGATTAAATTTCCGTTGAAAGTCGTTGATGGTGAAAACGTAGCTTATCTGAAAAAATCCCAGTGGAAGATGGAGCATTTTTTTATGGAGCAGGGGTATTATACCTTAATATTCGACAACATGAAGCAGATGGATGTGGTCAAGGACACGTCCATAAATAATGTGGTTGTTGAAAAAGTCTATCTTACCGAGGAAAAAGTGAAGAAGTATATGTTTGAAAGAATAGGGGGGCGGTGGATGCTTACGTCAGTTCATACCAATGCCATGGTGCATAACACAAACGCCTCTTTTCTTGCTTTTTATCAGCGCTTTGCAACAGAGCCTTCTTTTCAGATAGAGAGTCTTAATAATCCTGTGATATTCACCGGACCTGACCCTGATGATGATTTCAGCACAATGACAGGTGAGATTGCGCCCGAGACGTGGCCGGCTTTTGCTCCGGAATTGCCATCAGGATTCATATATAATATAATGTACGGCCAGAAATATACAGAAGGCAATCAGAAGATATTTGTCATGCGTGGCATTTCAAATGGAATGGAGATGCAGTTAACGTTTAAGCGCATAGACGGAGAGTGGAAGCTGACAAGTCTTTCAGAGTGATATGAGGCCGGTATATTTGCAGTTAATTTCGTAAAAGCGTAGTTTGGATATGAAAGATTTGTCTGATTATAGTCTTAAAAGACACAATACGTTCGGATTTGACGTTAAATGCAAGCGTTTTGTGGAATTTTATACAGTTGACGAACTTAAACATGTTATAGACGGGCTGACTTCTGCCGATGAGCCGCTGTTGGTTATTGGCGGAGGAAGCAATATCTTGTTTACCAAAGATTTTGAAGGAACCGTATTGCATTCTGCTATTAAGGGACATCACGCCACACGTATGGATGGCAGCGTGTTTTTGCGTTGCGGAAGTGGTGAGAATTGGGATGATGTCGTAAAGCTTTGTGTTGACAACGGACTTTATGGAGCTGAGAATCTTTCGCTTATTCCGGGGGATGTCGGTGCCACTGCCGTACAGAATATCGGTGCGTATGGTATTGAGGCCAAAGATCTGATATTTAAGGTTGAGGCTGTTGACATAAAAACAGGAGAGTTGTGCGAGTTTACTAACGATGAGTGTGGCTATGCTTATCGTTGGAGCAGATTTAAGGGTGAATGGAAAGGACGCTACGTGATAACTTATGTTACATATAAATTGTCAGACACATTTGTTCCGCATACGGATTATGGCAATATAAAGGCTGAACTTGAAAGTGAAGGAATAAAGACTCCAACGGTGACCCAGATGCGTAATGTGGTGATAAAGATAAGAAAGTCAAAGTTGCCTGACCCTGCAATAGAAGGTAATGCGGGCAGCTTCTTTACGAATCCTATCGTCAGCAAAGATAAGTATGATGAACTTGTAAGCCGCTTTGGAGAAGTACCGCATTATCCCGTTGATGAAGACCGTGAGAAGATTCCTGCAGGATGGATGATAGACAGTTGCGGTTGGAAAGGTAAATCGTCGGGCAATGTTGGAGTGTGTCCTAGTCAGGCGTTGGTACTCGTTAATCATGGAGGGGCTGACGGTAATGACATTTTGAGACTGTGTGAGGCTATACGAAAGGATGTAAGTGATAAGTTCGGGATAGAGATTACTCCGGAAGTGAATATTATCTGATGATGAGGCTTACATTTCTTGGAACGGGTACATCGGTCGGAGTGCCGACGATAGGTTGTAAGTGTAAAGTTTGTTCAAGCACGGATGTGCATGACAAGAGGTTGCGTGCATCAGCTCTTGTCGAGACAGACAGTACGCGTCTGCTCATTGATTGTGGTCCTGATTTCCGTCAGCAGATGCTGGGACAGGATTTCCGACGGATTGACGCAGTGTTATTAACCCATGTGCATTATGATCATGTAGGCGGACTTGACGATTTACGCCCGTTTTGTGTTTTCGGAGAAATAAATATTTATGCCGACAAGTTGACGGCTGATGGCATAAAGCATATAATACCTTATTGTTTTAGTAAACATAAGTATCCTGGTGTTCCGGATATAAGTGTAAATGTGATAAAACCCCATGACGTGTTCAGGGTGGGAGATATAGATGTTATGCCTGTTCAGGTAATGCATGACAAGTTACCGATATTGGGGTATAGATTCGGTGACTTGTTATATATTACCGATATGAAGTCTATTGCAGATATTGAGTTTGGATATATAGAAGGTGTAAAAGTTCTTGTTGTCAATGCTTTGCGTTTTTCACCGGAACATCATTCTCATCTTACTGTTGGTGAGGCGATGAATTTTGTAAGAAAAGTTGGAGCGGAGCATACGTTTTTTACGCACATGGGGCATGATATCGGTTTGCATGAAGAGATTAACAAGTTATTGCCTGATGGCGTAAAATTAGCCTTTGATGGTCAAAAAATAGATTTTTAATGCAAATAAGACTTAAATACCAGGTCTTGTGTGTTATAAAATGTTTTTAAATGAATATTTGTTGCATAAAAAGTTGCACAATAAATCAAAACATAGTACTTTTGCACCGTGTTTTTCATAGTATTAGATTTAAGGTTAACAAGGTTGGAGTACAG
>CALNFG010000127.1 GCA_939792625.1 uncultured Prevotella sp. | reverse complement strand
TCGTGCCGAGCTGGTCGAAGCCCCATGTGAGCATGCCTTCGGGGTCGAGGTCGGTAAATCCGAGCGGGCCTATCATCTCGTCCATGCCTTTGGAGCGGCCGTAATCTTCGACGGCCTTGAGCAGTGCGCCCGACACGTCGATGTCGTCGACGAAATCAATCCAGCCGAAGCGTACGCACTTGCGGCCCCAGCGCTTGTTGGCGCGGTGGTTGATGATGGCAGCCACGCGGCCGGCCATGCGGCCGTCGGCGTAGAAAGCCATGAAATACTCTGCCTCGCAGAACTCGAACGCGGCGTTCTTCGTCTTGTCGAGGGTTTTCATCTCGTCGCTGAACAGGTTGGGCACATCCTGCGCGCAACCGTCGTAAAGGTCGTAGTGGAAGTCGATAAACCGTTCGAGGTCTTTCCGGCTTTTTACCTTTCTTATAGTTACAGATGACATTTCGTGATGTTGTTATGACTACTTAAAACATGCAAAAATAGCATTTTTGTTCAAGTTGTGGAAATTTTCGGCGGCATAAATGCCAAAATGAGGCTTCCGGCGGTTACTTCCTGCCCATGTCCAGCACGCGGCGGCGCTCGTCTTCGGGATATTTCTCGATGGCGTATCTCAGCATGGTGCGGGGCATTTCGGCGTGGTGCATGCCGACGAAGGCGTGCAGCCGGTCGAAGTCGCGCTTGCCGGCCTCGCGCAGCATCCAGCCCGCGGCCTTGTGTATCAGTTCGTGGCTGTGGCTCATCAGGCGCAGCGCCAGGGCGAAAGTGTCGTCAAGCAGGCCTTTCTTTATGAAGGTGAATGTTGACACAATGGCTATGCGGTTGTCCCACAGCAGAGGACTGCCGGCCAGCCGGTAGAGGTCGTCGTGCGGTCTGTCCAGAAGGTAAGTGCCGACCACCTGCGGTGCCGACAGGTCTACCAGGTCCCAGTTGTTTATGCGGGCAGTGTTGGCAAGATAGGTGTCGTATATCAGGCGGGCCTCGCCCGGGGCGGCCTTCTTCATCTTTTCGCCCATGATGAGCAGTCCGCACAGGCGCACCTCGTGCCATTCAGAGGCGAGCAGGGCGCCGGCTTCGGCCGTCGTGATGCCCTTGTGCTTTTTTGCCACGCCGCGCGTTACGGGCACGGGTATGCCCATGAATCTGTCGCCGTGGCCGTACTGTCCCTCGCCCGTCTTGAAGAAGCGTTGCAGCACGCGGCGCTTTTCCTCGCTGCCCAGTGCCGACAGTTCGGCCGTTATGTCGTCGTATGAGTTCATGTTGAGTTATGTCAAGAAATGATTTTGCCGTGCAAAAATAAACATTAATTATCTGTTTCGTCAAGACTTTGAAGCATAAAAAGCCTTAATTTTGCACGAATCGAACAAATATGACAACATTATGATAAAGGCACTGTTTTTCGACATCGACGGCACGCTTGTGAGTTTCGACACCCACGCCATACCGCAGTCTGCCGCCGACGCCATAGCCGAGGCCAAGGGCCGCGGCGTGAAGATATACATTTCGACGGGTAGGCCGGTACGGTTTATCAACAATCTCGGCGCGATAGAACATCTCATCGACGGCTACATCACCGCCAACGGCGCGTGCTGCATGGCCGGCGGCAGCGTTGTCAGCTGCATAGCAATACCGGCTGACGAGGCGCGGGCGCTGGTGAGGACGGCCGACATAGAGGGCTTTCCTGTGATTGTGGTGGGCGAGCGCAGCCTCACCGTGCGCAACCCCGACGATGACGTTGACCGGCTGTTCCGCCGCATGCTCAACGTTACAGACCTGGGCGAGGGTGTCGACGTTGAGACCGTTCTGTCGGAACGTGTCATACAGCTGACACCCATCATAGACCATGCCACCGAGAAACGTCTCATGGCCGCGATGCCCCACTGTGTGTCGGCCCGCTGGCACCCCGAATTTACCGACATAACGGCCCGCGGAGCCGACAAGGGCAGTGCCCTTCACACCATGGCCGCACACTTGGGCATAGACATTGCGGAGACGATGGCTTTCGGCGACGGCGGCAACGACCTGTCGATTATCCGCGAGGCGGGTGTCGGCATAGCCATGGGCAACGCCCTCGGGGAGGTGAAGGCCGCGGCCGACCATGTTACGGCAAGTGTGGATGAAGACGGAGTGGCCCTCGCGCTGAGGCATTACGGCGTGATATGACGCGGGCCGCATGCCGGCACGGAGTTGTCCGCCGGCTCTGCGGAAGCTTACCTCCGGGCGGCCGAAAGACGGTCTCCGGGCTGCTTAAAGGTTATCTTTTGCGGCGTAAAAGGTAACCTTTTATTCTGTAACTTGTGCGCCGCCGTGTGGTTGCGGTCTGTAAGATGCGTGATGCGCGTTGCGGCGAAACGTAACCGGAACGGGGCTTGCAGGTTACGGTTTTTTGCAGACCGCGTGGCAGTTCTTCAACTTAACACGGCTTTTGACTGTCTGATTATAAAAAAAACATTAACTTTGCATTGCGAACAACGATAAAAACACTTATGGCGATGATAAAAGACGAATGGATAAAGAAGGGCTGCATAGACGAGCCCGCGCCCGAAGGCACAGACCTGAAGGCTGAGATACGCAGGATGTGCAGGGAGAAAGACGCCGTGATAATGGCGCATTACTACACCGTGGGCGACGTTCAGGACGTGGCCGACTTCATAGGCGACTCGCTGGCGCTGGCGCGCCGCGCCGCGGCCACCGAAGCCGGCACGATAGTGATGTGCGGGGTACATTTCATGGCGGAGACGTGCAAGCTGCTGTGCCCCGGCAAGACCGTGCTGTGTCCCGACCTCAACGCGGGCTGCTCGCTGGCCGACTCGTGTCCGGCCGAGGAGCTGCGCCGCTTCCGCCTGGAGCATCCGGGGCACAAGGTGGTGAGCTATGTCAACACCACGGCCGCTGTCAAGGCACTGACCGACGTCGTGGTGACCAGCGGCAATGCCGAGCGCATAGTGGCCGCTCTGCCGGCTGACGACAAACTGATATTCGGGCCCGACCGCAATCTGGGTGCCTACGTCAGCGCAGCCACGGGCCGTGAGATGCTGCTGTGGCACGGCGGATGCCACGTGCATGAGCGCTTCACGGCGGCTGCCGTAAGGCGCATGAGGGAAGCCCGCCCCGACGCCGTCGTGATGGCTCATCTGGAGTGTGGCGCCGACGTGCTGGCCCTGGCCGACGTCAAAGGCTCCACCGCCGTGATGCTCGACTACGCCGCGGCTCATCCCGACAAGGCATACATCGTGGTCACCGAGGCGGGCATACTGCACGAAATGCGCCGCCGCTGTCCTGACACCGAGTTTTTGCCCGTGCCGCCGGGCGACGGCACCGGGGGCGGGCGCAACGAGTGTGAGTACATGAAGCTGAACACCCTGACCAAGCTGTACAACACGCTGAAGTACGGCTGGCCCGAGGTAAGCGTGCCTGCCGGCATAGCCCGCGAAGCCGTGAAGCCGATAGAGAAGATGCTCAGCCTCAGCTGAGCCGGGCCGGCTGTGCATGTTTTGTCAGTCAGGCTTAAAAAACTTTAAATGCTTGCGGCACTTATGACCGGTATGAGGGAAAATACGTATCTTTGTATCAGAATTTTAAGCAAATCACAATAAGGATTATTCCGTTGTGAAAACATCAGGTTGCCCCGTCGTCCTTCAACGGCGGGGAATTTTTGGTATATATATAGCGAGTATATCTAAACAACGTTCACATCCACCGAGACATGACGACAGCTACAATCAGCGATTTTGAGATAATGGCACCCGTGGGCAGCCGCGAGAGCCTCCGTGCGGCTATACAGGCGGGCGCGGGGTCGGTGTATTTCGGCGTGGGGCGGCTCAACATGCGTGCCCACTCGGCCAATACCTTCACCCTTGACGACCTGCGCGACGTGGCCTCGACGTGTGCGGCCCACGGCATGAAGAGCTATCTGACGGTAAACACCATAATATATGACGGCGACATGGACGACATGCACGCCATAATAGACGCCGCACGCGAGGCCGGCGTGTCGGCCGTGATAGCCAGCGACATGGCCGTAATGACCTATTGCCGCAGCGTGGGCATGGAGGTGCATCTGTCGACACAGCTCAACATCAGCAACGTGGAGGCTCTGAGGTTTTATTCCCGCTTTGCCGACGTGGCCGTGCTGGCCCGCGAACTCAGCCTGGAACAGGTGGAGGCCATCCACCGGCGTGCCGTGGCCGACGGCATCTGCGGACCATCGGGCCGCCCCGTGCGCATAGAGATGTTCTGCCACGGCGCACTGTGCATGGCCGTCAGCGGCAAGTGCTATCTGAGCCTCGATAACGCCGCCCGCTCGGCCAACCGCGGCGAGTGCATGCAGCTGTGCCGACGCTCGTACACCGTGACCGACAACGAGACGGGCACGCAGCTCGAGATAGACAACAAATACATAATGAGTCCCAAGGACCTCAAGACGATACGCTTCATCGACCGCATGATGCAGGCGGGGGTGCGCGTGTTCAAGATTGAGGGGCGCGCCCGCGGGCCGGAGTATGTCTACACAGTGGTGACGTGTTACAGGGAGGCCGTGGCCGCCGTGCTTGACGGCACGTTTACCGAAGAGAAGAAGGACGACTGGGACCGGCGCCTGGCCACAGTCTTCAACCGCGGCTTCTGGGACGGCTACTATCTGGGCCGGCGCCTCGGCGAGTGGAACAGCAGCTACGGCTCGGCAGCCACCGAACGCAAGGTGTACGTAGGCCGCGGCGTGAAGTACTTCTCGCGTCTGGGCGTGGCCGAGTTCACTTGTGAGGCCGCCGAGTTCTCAGTGGGCGACAAGATGCTTGTCACCGGCCCCACCACGGGCGTGATGTATGTCACCGCAGACGAAATACACGACGACACCAGCTCGGTGACCACCGCCCGTAAGGGCACCCGCGTGTCGCTCAAAGTGCCCGGCAAGGTCAGGCCGAGCGACAAGCTGTTTAAAATAGAAAGAGTAGGGAAGGAGGAAAAGGAGTAGAGTAGTAAGGAGAGAAGGAGTAAGTAGTAAGGAGAGAAGGAGTAAGTAGTAAGGAGAGGAGTAGAAAAAGTAGTAAGCAGTAAAGTAGATATGTCTTATTGATAATGACGGTGTAATGAGGAGCATGCTTTACAAGCAGGCATGTCTGCCGGTTTCACACCTCCCATTCTTCCCATATCTCCCGGCTCTCCCATATCTCCCGTTCCTCCCAAATAAACAATAAAGCAACCATGACAATAAACGAAGCACAAGATGAAGTCATCGAGGAGTTTGCTGACTTCACCGACTGGATGGACAGATACCAGTTACTCATCGATCTGGGCAACGAGCTGCAGCCGCTTGCCCCCGAGTATAAGACAGAGAGCAACCTTATAGACGGATGCCAGAGCCGCGTGTGGTTGCAGGCCGACTATGACGGCGGCCTGATAACGCTGACGGCCGATAGCGACGCCCTCATCGTGAAGGGCATCATAGCTCTGTTAATCCGCGTGCTGAGCGGACACACACCGCAGGAGATACTCGACGCCGACCTGTATTTCATCGACCGCATCGGTCTGAAAGACCACCTCTCGCCCACACGCTCGAACGGTTTGCTGGCCATGATAAAGCAGATCAGAGTGTACGCCGTGGCATATAAAATGAAAAGTATTTAGCAAAATTAGCAGACAAGCAGACGAGTGACGGGCAGACAAGGAGATTTGTTTTCTTAGCAGACAAGTTGACAAGTGACGAGCAGACAAGGAGATTTGTCTTCTTAGCAGACAAGTTGACAAGTGACAGGCAGACAAGGAGATTTGTCTGTTCATCTACTAAGCAAATCTCCTTGTCTGCTCGTCACTCGTCTGCTTGTCAACTAAAAATCACTCGTCTGCTTGTCAACTAAAAATCCCTTGTCAACTAAAAAAAAGATAAATGCGTAAACTGAAAGTAACAGAGATGGGCCGCATGAGTGTGGCCGAGTTCAAGTCTTCCGAGAAGATGCCCCTCACGGTTGTGCTTGACGATGTGCGCAGCCTTTATAATGTAGGCTCTGTGTTCCGTTCGTGCGATGCCTTCCGTGTAGAGGCTGTGTGGCTGTGCGGTATCACCGCTACGCCGCCTCATGCCGAAATCCACAAGACGGCGCTCGGTGCCGAAGACAGTGTGAGCTGGCGTTATTTTGACACAGCTATTGAAGCGGTAAACCTGTTGAAAGCCGGCGGAGTGGCGGTCTTGGCCGTGGAGCAGTGTGAGGGCAGCACCATGCTGGGCGACTTCCGCCCCAATCCGGGGCAAAGATACGCCGTGGTGCTGGGCAACGAGGTTAAGGGAGTACGTCAGGAAGTGGTCGACGCCTGCGACGGCTGCCTTGAGATACCGCAGTACGGCACGAAGCACTCGCTCAACGTGTCGGTAACGGCAGGCATCGTGGTGTGGCATTTCTGTAACGCATTGGCACAGGACTTCTGATGCCGTCAGATATAGTTATACCTCTTTCAACTGTAAACAATGCCAGCGGGAAGATAGCAAGTTTGTGTTTTGGCTGACCAAAATCGCTTTCCGTCCTCCCGTTGGTCGTTTTATAAGACTAATCCTAATGTTCTGAAATAGCTTAATATATGTCCATTTTCAACATTCCGCATATAACTCTCCATATATTCCCAATCAGGATTGCCATCTTCATCAGCAGGGAGAGTAAGAACTTCTTTTGCTAATCGGGTAGCACTCCTTTTGTATCCAAAATTGTATTTTCCTCTTATTCTGTCTGCTACTGTTGTGATGAACGTGCCAATATATTTGTTAAGATGTTCATTGTAACCTAATGTCATATCTGATGTGGCAATGAAATCTTCTGCTTTGTAAACGGAATACCCCATAGAGCCTTCTCCATTACGGATAAAAGCAATACAATTACCCTTTTGTTCTAATTCTTTGTTGGTGACAACAAAACAAAGTACTCCATTGTTTTGATTAGTCGCACCAAGATAGCTGATGCCGTTTTCGACTTTTTTAATGTGGTTGAGACCCTTTGATTTGCCAGACACAAGGATAGGGAAT
>CALNFG010000126.1 GCA_939792625.1 uncultured Prevotella sp. | reverse complement strand
CCGGTGGAGCAATAGCGGGAGATTACACTACTTGCTGATTTGTAAATCAAAGATATTCAGCCGCTTGGACGAATAGTTCGATTCCTGGTGGTACCACTCAAACAAATCAGAGAGCAACTTCAATGTCACTCTCTGATTTGTTTTTTTATACTCTGACACTTATCAAAGGCTGTACACATTTAAGAAACTGTTTTTGATTTTCTAAGTATCAGCCGGCAGAAATACCGGTAATATACAGGCTCACAGTAATCTCACTCATTTCAGAATACGGCCTATCATCTTTCTGTTGGCCTTCATCACGGATGCCGTATCAATGGTAGAGAGATATATCTGAGTGGTTTTCAGACTTTCGTGCCCCAAACCCCTGCTCACTATCGACAGGTCGAATCCCATGTCGCGCATGGTGCTTGCCCATGTGTGGCGGGCGACATAAGTAGTAAGCGGTATGTGCAACCCCACCATTTCGCCTATTTTCTTCAAGTTACGGTTTACGTTATGCTCCATTTTCTCATACTGTTCACGCTCCGTGCCGTCATGTCTCGTGATTATCGGCAGCAGATAAGGGCTGCCGGAAGTTAGATGAGCATATTCGTCAACGATGTCCTGCATCGACGGTTCCCAGCTTATGGCCAAAGTCTGTCGCGTCTTTTTACGGTCATACCGCAACATACCGTTCCTTATATCCGATTTTTTCAGATAAGCCATGTCAATGAACGACATGCCCTGAAGGTAGATACTGAGCATGAACACATCGCGAGCAAATGCGACAGCCGAGCCTCTGGGCAAACAGAGATGCCGTATATTCCGGATTGAGTCCAGTGATATTGCGCGCTTCGAAGTCTTTGCAAAGCCGGTGAACACGTGGCGAAAGATGTCCTTGTCTGTCGTCAGTCCAACCTCCACTGCTTTGCGATAAAGTGTACGTAAAGTACGCAGATAGCAGGACGAAGAGTTGCGTTTCAGCCCGCGGCTCTTCAGCCAAGCCTCATACATAACTATATCTTCACTGTCAAGAGCGTCTAAAGTGATGTCTTCACCCATGCGGAAAACGGCAAAGCTTCGCAACGCATTGTCATAAGTCCTGGCAGTTCCCATACGTCCGATTTTTGTTTTTTTTATTATCATCCCTTTGACAAAGCTGAACAATGTCTGGCATGACGGCAATAACCGGTATGCCGTAACGATATCATCCGCTGTGTATTCTATCATTGCCGCTTCCCGTTCGGTTATCAGTGCAGTGAACTGTCTGACGTCCCACCGCACTTTCGAGAATATCAGCTGCAGATGTGCCCGGCGCTCATTTGTACCAGTAATCCTGACAGATGACGATTTTTCGTCCCATTCGTCCGGGAAAATACGGTAATCCGTAAAAACTGTCCGCACGGTCCTACGGTGAATCACGACAAAAAACAGTGTGCCCTCCTTTCCATGTTGCGTGGAAGGACGGAATTTCAATTTTAATGAAGCCATTGTAATTTATTGATTTAATGAGTTATACCTTAATATTATAACTCGTCCGTCATACCGTCTCGGATACCTGCAAAATAAAAAAGGAGATACTCAAAAGGACAAAACCTCACCGTCAAAACACAATACAAAAAACAGTAAAGGAGAGACTGTCCCGTGTTGAAAGGTCCTCTCCTTTACTGTTATACAAAGTCCACAGCCGTAAGATACCGGCCGGACGCGATGGCATTATTTCTATTCAGCCAGCGTGAAGTCAAGCTGTTTTTTCTCCAGATTGGCCTTGGCCACAACGATTCTGACGGCATCACCAAGCTGATACTTGTGATGATGACGGCGGCCCACGAGACAGTAGTTACGCTCGTCGAAGTCATAATAATCATCATCAAGGTCGTGCATGGGCACCATTCCCTCACAGTGGTTTTCGTCGATTTCACAGTATATGCCGTATGAAGTTATGCCGCTGATATGGGCATCGTACTCATTGCCTATCTTGTCGGACATGAATTCCACCATTTTATACTTAATCGAGTCGCGCTCGGCGTTCTGGGCTATCTGCTCCATGTCGCTCGAATGTTCGCACAGCTCTTCATAATATTCCTTGTTGGCGCTGCGCCCGCCGTTCTGATAACGTGTGAGCAAGCGGTGTACCATTGTGTCGGGATAACGGCGTATGGGGCTGGTGAAGTGAGTGTAATACTCAAAAGCCAGTCCGTAGTGGCCTATGTTGTGTACACTGTACTTGGCTTTCATCATGGCGCGCAGGGCCACCATCTCTATCAGATTCTGCTCGCGGCGGCCGTTACAGTCGTCCATCAGTTTGTTCAGACTGCGCGATATTTCGCCTTTAGAGCCTTCGGTCTTCAGCTTGTAGCCGAATTTCACGATAAACTCCCGCAGTGTTTCCAGCTTCGTGGGGTCAGGTGCGTCGTGTATTCGGTAAGGCAGAGTCTTGGCTTTCTGACCTTTTTTCACCCTGCCTATGCTTTCGGCCACGCTGCGGTTGGCAAGAAGCATGAACTCCTCAATCAGCTTGTTGGCGTCTTTTGACTTTTTGAAATAACAGCGTGTGGGGCGGCCTTTCTCGTCAACATCGAAGTGCAGCTCCTCACGGTCAAACTTCACGGCACCGTGACTGAATCTCGCCGCACGCAGTTTTTTTGCCAGAGCATCGAGCGTAACCAGCTCTTCGGCATACTCGCCCTTGTATCCGCCGGGGCCTGCGGGCGGTGCAGGCTCGCCCGTACCGTCTTTCACGCCGTTGTCTTCGAGAATCTGCTGCACCTCCTCATAGGCAAAACGGCGGTTGCTCTTTATCACGGCGTGTACAAGTCTCCACGACTTCACGTCGGCATTGGCATCCATGTTGAACACGGCACTGTACGTCAGCTTCTCTTCGTCAGGGCGCAACGAGCATACATAATTGCAAAGACGCTCGGGCAGCATCGGGATGGTGCGGTCAACAAGATAGACGCTCGTGGCGCGCTTCTGCGCCTCCTTGTCTATCACCGAGCCTTCGGTAACATAATGGGACACGTCGGCTATGTGTACACCGACCTCCCACAGATTGTTGCCGAGCTTGCGTATGGACAGCGCGTCGTCAAAGTCTTTGGCGTCTTTAGGGTCTATCGTGAAGGTGGTGACATTGCGGAAGTCCTCACGCTCCTTGTAGTCCTCCTCTGTGATTTCACCCGTTATCTTGTCGGCAGCTTCCTCAACGCGCTTGGGGTATTTGTAAGGCAGGCCGTATTGCACCAGTATCGAGTTCATCTCCACGTCGTTGTCGCCCTGCTCACCCAGCACATCGGTCACTTCGCCTATTATGTTCTTGTTGTCGTCATCAGGCCATTTGGTAACCTTTACCACAGCCTTTTCACCTGCCTTGCCGCCCTTCAAGCGGTTTTTGGGTATGATAATGTTGTTGGCAAAGACATTTCCGTCGGGCACAAGATAGGCAAAGTCGCGCTCCACGCGCAGCCGGCCCACGAACGAGTCGCGTGCGCGTTCTAGAATTTCGGTCACCATGGCTTCCTTTATGTGGTTGCGCCGGCGCGCCATAAACGTAACTTTAACACGGTCGCCGGTAAGGGCCGACTTCGAGTTACGCTCGGCCACGAACACCGGATTGCCGCCGTCATCGGGCACGAAACTGTTCTTACCGTTGGGCTTGCGTATGAACTTGCCTTCCTGCACCTGGCCTTTCATGTTCAGCTTGTACGAGTTGTCGCTCACCTTACTCAGGAAGTCGTCCCACGCCATTTCCTCCATCAGGTCTACGGCCAGCATCTTCGCAGGATGCGTGGTAAGCCTCAAATCCTTGAATATCTGTTTGAAACTGAGCGTCTTGTCGGGATTCCGCGTGAACAGGTCTTGCAGCATCTCCGCCAGTTTGTTCTTGGTCAGTCTCTTGTTCTTCTTCTTTTCTTTCATAGTGCCGTATTGTGTGTTATGTTGTCTTTCACCGTGTGCGATGGCATACGTCACGCACCTCTATGTGCGAAGTTACTAAAATTATCGCGTATGCCGGCTTTTTGTTATGATTATTTTGCAATAAACACACTCATGCGGCGCTCCCGCACCGCATGGCCGGTATCCTCAGTACGTAAAAAGGCCTGTCTCCCGGACGACGGGAAACAAGCCTTTTATATCTGTACGCCTCCACTCCGCCGCGTGCGGAGCCGGTGTGCCGGCAGGAGTTATTTTACCGGAATCTTCTCAACACGGCGCTGATGGCGGCCTCCCTCAAACCCTGTCTTGAAGAAGATGTCGAGAATCTTCTCGGCCGTCTTGTTGTCAACGAAACGTCCGGGCAGCACTATCACGTTGGCATCGTTATGCTGACGTATCAGTTCGCCAATCTCCGGACACCACGCAAGACCTGCACGCACGCCCTGGTGCTTGTTCAGCGTGATGGCCATGCCCTCACCGCTGCCGCAGATACCGATGCCGGGATACACGTCGCCGCTCTCTATGCCTTCGGCCAAAGCGTGGGCAAAGTCGGGATAATCGCAACTCATGTCACTGTATGTGCCATAATCCTTGTAAGCGTAACCATGCTTCTCGAGATAGTCAAGCACAAATTTCTTCAACGGGAAGCCTGCGTGGTCGCAGGCTATTCCTACAGTTTTTACGTCCATAATCTTACTCCTCCATGAAAGCTTTAACTTGTTTATATACGTTCTCGGCAGTATATCCGAGTTTTTCATCAAGCACTTTGTAAGGTGCGGAGAATCCGAAGCTCGGCATGCCGAACACTTTTCCGTTGGCGCC
This sequence comes from uncultured Prevotella sp., assembly GCA_939792625.1. Classification (GTDB taxonomy): domain Bacteria; phylum Bacteroidota; class Bacteroidia; order Bacteroidales; family Bacteroidaceae; genus Prevotella. Next base: position 2,275 of record CALNFG010000126.1, on the reverse strand, counting down.
GGCCAGTCCCTCGAGCGTAACGGGCAGACCTGCCGTCATGCCGAATATCTTTGCGCCCTTCGGCAGCACGCTCTCCTGATACTCCTTGCTCTGGCTGCGGAAGAGGCCTTCGCTGGGCGCGCTGACGATACGCACTTTCAGTCCGTCCTTGCGCAGCAGTTCTGCTCCGGCCACGAGGGTTGACACCTCAGAGCCGTCGGCCAGCAATATTACGTCATAATCGTCATCTGAGCCTGCCACGACGTAGGCACCCTTGCGTGCCTGCTCGTAGTCGTTGCCGGCGGGCAGCTTGGCGATGTTCTGGCGCGAGAAGATGAGCGCCGTGGGCGTCTCGGTGTTTTCCATGGCCATTGCCCAGCATACGGTGGTCTCGTCGGCATCGGCCGGACGGAACACGCGCACGCTGTCCTTGCCGTGATGATTCTTGAGTTTCTCCATGAGGCGTATCTGTGCTTCCTGCTCCACGGGCTCGTGGGTAGGACCATCCTCGCCAACGCGGAAGGCATCATGAGTCCAGATAAACTTGATGGGCACTTCCATCAGAGCTGCCATGCGTACTGCCGGCTTCATATAGTCTGAGAACACGAAGAACGTACCGCAAGCCGGTATCACTCCGCCGTGCAGATACATACCTATGCACATGCAGGCCATGGTCAGCTCGCTGACACCTGCCTGGAAGAAAGCACCGCTGAAGTCGTCTTTCGCGAGAGCCTTTGTTTTCTTGAGGAAACCGTCCGTCTTGTCGCTGTTTGAAAGGTCGGCAGAGGCGCAAATCATGTTGGGCACCTGCTCGGCCAGCACTCCCAGACATGCAGCTGAAGCCGCACGTGTGGCCGCTCCTTCTTTCTGTACCACTGCGCTCCAGTCTACTTTCGGGGCATTGCCGCCGAACCACTCTTCCATAAGCGCGGCCTTCTCCGGATTGGCCTTTGCCCACTCTGCCTCTGCAGCACGGCGTCCGGCTACGATTTTCTTCAGTTCTTCCCTGCGTTTTGCATAGAGTTCCTCCACTTCGGGGAAAATACGGAACGGATTCTCAGGGTCGCCGCCGAGATTCTTCACCGTGTTTACGTAAGCCTCGCCGCCGAGCGGTGCGCCGTGAGTCTTGATGCTGTGTTCGTAGCTGGTGCCGTCGTCCTTAACGGCGCCTTTGCCCATCACGGTCTTTCCTATGATAAGCGTCGGCCGGTGCTGCTCTTTCAGGGCCTCGGTGAGGGCCGCACGTATTTCGTCGGCATCGTTGCCGTTGATTTTCAGCACGTTCCATCCCCATGCCTTGTATTTGGCTTCGGTATCTTCGTCCATCACCTCGTTGCACTCCGTGGAGAGCTGGATGTCGTTAGAGTCGTAGAACATGATGAGGTTGTTAAGCCCCAGTATGCCGGCTATGCGGCCCGTGCCCTGCGATATTTCCTCCTCCACGCCGCCGTCAGAGATGTATGCGTAAATCTTATGCTGCATGACCTCCTTGCCGAGACGTGCTTCGAGGAATTTCTCGGCCACGGCTGCTCCTGCGGCAAAGGTGTGTCCCTGGCCAAGCGGACCCGAAGTGTTCTCTATGCCGCGGTTGATGTCGCGCTCGGGGTGACCCGGTGTGGGTGAGCCCCACTGACGGAACTCGGCCAGCTCGTCAAGAGTGAACTTGCCCTGCAGACACAGTGCGCTGTAAAGCATCGGCGACATGTGGCCCGGGTCAAGGAAGAAGCGGTCACGACCGGCCCACGACGGATTCTCAGGATCGTACACCAGGAACTCTGAAAAAAGTACGTTGATGAAGTCGGCGCCGCCCATGGCACCACCGGGATGGCCCGATTTGGCCTTTTCTACCATTGAGGCAGCCAGAATGCGGATATTGTCGGCTGCCTTGTTCATTAATGTCTTGTCGTTCATTACAATATACAGTATTAAATGTTAGTAGTCAGTTTTAGGTTTTATGATTTTGTTACGTTTTCAGTCTATCTGACGACAAAGATAACTATTTTTGTGGGATAATGAAAGAAAAAACCGCTTAAACTTTCAAAAACTTACTCTTGCTGTCCGCCTGCATTGCTTTATGTATCTTTTTGGTTAAACATAATCTTATCCGCAACGCAGAGCCTTTAAACGGATGACGGTTAACGACGGTCTTGCGAAAGCTTACCTTTTACGCTGCGAAAGCTTACCTTTTGCGACCCAAAAGACAAGCTTTTACAAGCCAAAAGATTAGCTCTTGGAAGCGCACTGACCTTTCCTGAAATTAGTTGACAGTTTTGTTGTTTAAAAACAGTTGTTGTTT
>CALNFG010000125.1 GCA_939792625.1 uncultured Prevotella sp. | reverse complement strand
CGTAGTTAACGGACAATAGCCTGAAAATCATCAACAAAGCATTTGTCCGTTAACTGCCGATAACTCCGGCGCGGAGCGACTAACTCCCGTTAACTCCATTTTGACACATCTCCACACATACAGACGCTCCTCACCGCAAAACGGAGGCTTGCATGCCGCCGGAGAACACCTCAACACTCCGCGCCGCAGGCTCTGACAGGCGTAAGCAGCCCGGCATACGGCAGGAGCGACAAACGTCAAAAAAAATTTCACAAATGCATTGTTGTTTAATCTTTTTTATTATTTTTGCATTATAACCTTAAAAAGCAGGCAAGACAGAAAAGCGACTGTCAACCATACGAATACACATGACGGCTTAAAGCGACACACATACCAACGTATTTAACAACCATCAAACAAGATTACAGATATGAAACGAGTTATCAACCAAATCATCACGCTGCAAATGCTGCTTGCATGCGTATTTTCATTCGGAGCATGCTCCGTACTGGATGACGAAGAATCTGACCCTGAGAGCGTAGCCACACTTGTCGGCACATGGAAAGGCAAGGGCTGGGGCACGGGCCGCTGGAGGGTGATATTCAGAGAAGACATGACCGCGAGAGTGACCAACTATGAGTTTAACGTCATGGGCAAGAAAGTGCTGGTCATATCTGACGGCGAAACCGACTGGTCGGCACACGGCAACAACTTCGACCTGGGGTATTACTGGGGGCACATCGTGTCGGACAACGAGATAAGCTTCAACGCAAGACTGGTGAACAATGAGGACATACGCATGCAGAAGGTGAGCAGCGACAACCTTGACGAACAGATAGAGGAGCAGGAGGAAGAAGAAAAGAAAGAGGAGGTGATGACGAGCATGACCGGCCTGTGGGAGGGCTTGAGCAACGACGGCACATACGTGCGCTCACTCGAACTGACCAAACAGGACAACGGCTCATTCAGCTCGACAGACATCTTTTATAATGCCGACGGCGGACACCTGCCGGGCATTTTTTACGGCTGGGACATCGACCTGAGCCTGAACACGTTCTTACTGTACGGGTCGGTGATAAGTGAAGACGGTGAAGAAGGACAGCTCAACCTGGAAGACAGCGTGATAACTCTGCCCACGGTGACACTGAGAAAGACAACAAAACCCGTCAACGAGCCGCTGACGGTCAGGGCGGCAACAGGCGTGTGGACCGACGGCAACAACGCAAGAATAGAACTCAACGCCGACATGACGGCGTCTTACGAAGAAGACGGAGTGACATACAGCTATGACGGGTGGCGGACGGCCGGCAACGAGGTGCAGCTGTTCTACGACGGCAGGGACAACAGCATATACTACATGACAAGACTCATATTGTCGGGCGACGAGCTTATTCTCTTCCCCGGATTTGCCGGAAGCCGGCGCTTCAGCAGAGCCACGGAATAAGCAGCACAGGCCGCCTGCGGCGGCACGGACAAAGAAACGGGAAACGAAAGGTAAGCTTTTGGTCTGCGAAAGCTTACCTTTTACGAGCTGAAAGCTTACCTTTTGCGAGCCAAAAGGTAAGCTTTTATTTTGCCGTTGATTATCAGGCAGTTACACAAGGCTAAACAGCACGGCACGCATCGGCCAGCCAGCGGCGGTCATCCTCGCTGTCGAGCAGCGGCGAAAGCCGGTCGTACACGGTACGGTGGTAATCGTTCAGCCACCCGGCTTCTTCCTCCGTCAGCATCTCGCGCAGTACAGGCGCCGTGTCAATCGGGCAGAGCGTGAGCGGCTCAAACTGCATGAAGCTGCCAAACTCGGTCTCACAGTAAGGCGTTATGAGCAGCGTGTTCTCCGTGCGCACCCCGAAGCGGCCCGCCAGATAGATGCCCGGCTCGTCGGTCACGGTCATGCCCTCGACGAGCGGAGCAGGCCTGTATTCCATGCGTATCTGGTGAGGGCCTTCGTGAACGTTGAGATACGAGCCTACGCCGTGGCCGGTGCCGTGAAGATAGTTCATGCCGCAGCGCCACATATCCTCGCGGGCAAGCGCGTCGAGCTGTGTACCCGAGGCCCCGCGTGGAAACTTGCACAGCTCCAGCCGGATGTGCCCTTTCAGCACGAGCGTGTACACGCGGCGCTGCTCTTCGGTGACGGGGCCGAGAGCCACGGTGCGCGTTATGTCGGTGGTTCCGTCGAGATACTGCGCCCCTGAGTCAATCAGAATCAGTCCTTCGGGGCGCAACGGGGCATCGGTGGCGGGCGTCGGCTCATAATGTACTATGGCTCCGTGTTCACCGTAGGCGGCAATGGTGTCGAACGACAGTCCGCGGTACAGGGGCTGTGCCTCACGCAGGGAGGCCAGCTTCTCCGCCACCGACATTTCCGTCTGCCCTCCGGCCTCTACCGCGGGCTTCAGCCAGCGCAGGAATTTCACCAGGGCCACGCCGTCGCGCAGCATGGCCCGGCGGAAGCCTTCTGTCTCAACACCGTTCTTGACGGCCTTCATGCAGGGTATGGGCGACGGGCCGCCGACCTTCAGGCATGTGGGTATATTATATAAGGTGTAGTTTATCTCGCCGGCATCCATCATGATGTTATACTCGCCGTAACGTGCCAGCGCCCTGCCCACGTCGGCATATCCCGCCGTGGCCACTCCCTCGGCGGCGAGATACTCTCTGACTTCGGGCGTAAGCTTGGCAGGGTCGGTGAAGAGCGTCACACTGCGGGTGTCGATAAGCAGGTAGGCCACGAACACGGGATTGCAGCGCACGTCTGAGCCGCGCAGGTTGAGCGTCCATGCTATGTCGTCGAGTGCCGCCGCGAGCAGGCCGCAAGCATGCCGCGCCTTCAGCGCAGCCCGTATGCGCTCTATCTTCGAACGGCAGGTCTCGCCGGCGTACTGCAACGGGTGAATCTCAATCTTGTTCAGAGGCACGGGCGGACGGTCAGTCCAGATGATGGCCAGCGGGTCAAAGTTGGTGCGCACCGTTATGCCGCCCTCGGCACGCAGTCCGGCAATAAGCTCAGCTACCGATGCGGCTGAGTTAACCATGCCGTCTACGCCCACCGTGGGGCTGCTGACGGCGGAGAGCTTCATGCCGAGCCACTTCACCACCGAGGGCGTACCCTCCACACGCTCCTTCATCAGCCTGAAGCCGGTGCCGCGAAGCTGTTCTTCGGCCGCGAGAAAATAACGTGAGTCGGTCCACAGCGCAGCATCGTCCATAGTAACCACGGCAGTGCCGGCAGAGCCGTCAAAGCCGCTTATCCACCTGCGCCCCTCCCAGCGGGCAGGCACATACTCGCCGTTGTGCGGGTCGGTGCTTGGAAAAATAAATGCGTCAATGCTCTCGCGGCGCATCACGTCGCGCAACGCCTCAATCCTGTTACAAATAATTTCGTTCATGTCTGTCGTAAGGTTGTTCGGTTTTAAGGTTATAAGGTCTTTATGCAAAAGTTGCAATACGGACTTTACAAAGATACACCTTTTTAAATTTAATAACAAACTAAAAGAAGAATAAATACTGCATATTCATCTTTTTTACCTAACTTTGCAACTGGATAACAGGCTATGGCGGGCCGCAGGGCCGGAGTCCGCACACAGGACGGCCGGCTAAACAACAGCAGCGGCATGTACATCCGGTGCCGCCCGGTGCGGCATCCGTCAGTCACAAAGAAAGATGAATGTCTTAACACAATAAATAAATTGTTATTATGGAATTTTTGACTAATGAAAAACTTACAATCGTCGGCGCAGCCGGAATGATTGGTTCAAACATGGTTCAGACAGCCCTCACAATGCGTCTGACTAACGACATCTGCCTCTATGACGTGTTCTCACCCGAAGGCGTGGCAGAGGAAATGCGCCAGAGCGGTTTCGGCGATGTTAAAATCACAGCTACGACCGACGCGAAGGAAGCTTTCACCAACGCTAAATACATCATCTCTTCAGGCGGCGCTCCCCGCAAGGCCGGCATGACCCGCGAGGACCTTCTCAAAGGCAACTGCGAGATAGCAGAGGGTCTGGGCAAGAACATCAAGGAGTACTGCCCCGACGTTAAGCACGTTGTAATCATCTTCAACCCCGCCGACCTTACCGGTCTGGTAACTCTGCTGTACTCAGGACTGAAACCCTCACAGGTCACAACTCTTGCCGCCCTCGACTCAACACGTCTGCAGAGCGCACTGGCAAAGAAGTTCAACGTTATGCAGAGCGAGGTTAAGGGCTGCGCTACTTACGGCGGCCACGGCGAGCAGATGGCCGTGTTCGGCTCACACGTAACAATCGACGGCAAGCCTCTGACCGAAATCATAGGCACTCCCGAGTTCACCAACGAGGAGTGGGAGCAGATGAAGACCGACGTGACAAAGGGCGGCGCAAAGATTATCGAGCTGCGCGGACGCTCTTCGTTCCAAAGCCCCGCTTACCTGTCGGTTGAGATGATTCGTGCCGTGATGGGCGGCGAGCCGTTCAAGTATCCTGTCGGAACATACGTTTCAACTGACAAGTACAACCACATCATGATGGCCATGAACACTACTCTCGACACCACCGGCGCCCACTACACCGTACCTCAGGGCACACCGGAAGAGAACGCCAAGCTCGACGCAAGCTACGAACACCTCTGCAAGATGCGTGATGAGCTGGTAACCCTGAACATCGTTCCGGAGATTGCAAAGTGGAACGAAATCAACCCGAACTTGTAATCATTGACTGTCTGATTTGATAACAAAGAGTGAAGTCCTTACATCGGGCTTCACTCTTTTTCTTTACATACGCACAAATGTTGACTTCCGGAATTGTAAAAAAAGCTAAAACACAAAACAGCCGATAACAACCTGACGGTATTTTCCTTATATTTGCAGATATATAAACATATTTTAATGAACGATTCACTTTCTCTACGGAAACGCCTCGGATTAGAGATTAACAAGCGGATTACCGACAGAATGATCAAAGAACATCCGCTGAGACAGCTTTTCTGGGAATGTACGCTGCGCTGCAACCTGCACTGCCGTCACTGCGGCAGCGACTGCAAGAAGATTGCCGGATATGAAGACATGCCGAAAGAGGACTTTCTGAGGGTGCTTGACGATGTGGCGTCGTACACCGACCCGCACAAAGTGTTTGTCATACTGACCGGAGGCGAGCCGCTGATGCGCGACGACTTGGAAGAATGTGGACGGGCCATATACGAGAAAGGATTCCCCTGGGGCATGGTGAGCAACGGCCTTTACCTCACTCCCGAACGGCTTGAGAGACTGCTCGAAGCAGGCATGCACACGGCCACAATAAGTCTTGACGGACTTGAAGAGGAGCATAACTGGATGCGCGGACACAGGCTGAGCTTCAGCCGGGCCACAGCCGCGATACGCATGATGGCGGCCGTTCCGGGATTTATATTCGACGTGGTGACATGCGTAAACAAGCATAACTACGCACAATTGGAGGACTTGAAACGTTATCTCACAGGCATCGGACTGAAACGCTGGCGGCTGTTCACGGTGTTTCCCGCAGGCCGTGCCGCACACGATGCCGAACTGCAGCTGTCGCCCGAAGAGTTCCGCGGCATGCTGGAGTTCATCAGGCGCACCCGCAAGAGCGGCGAGATAAGCATCAACTACGGCTGCGAAGGCTTCTTGGGCAGCTACGAAGGCGATGTGCGCGACAACCTGTTCGGCTGTATGGCAGGCATTACGGTAGGCTCGGTGCTTATCGACGGCTCCATATCTTCCTGCCCGAGCATACGCGCAGACTATCATCAGGGCAACATATACAAGGACAAATTCACTGACGTCTGGGAACATCGCTTCGCCCCTTACCGTGACAGAACATGGATGAAGACGGGCGAATGTGCCTCTTGCAAATACTTCCGATACTGCCGGGGCAACGGCATGCACCTCCGTAACGACAAAGGAGAACTGATGCTGTGCCACCTGCACAAACTTAACCAATAAAAAACATGCGTATGAAAACGAAAAGACTTATAACGCGCATCTTGTCGGGTGCGCTGGTTTTGTTGGGATTCACCGCCTGCGACGACGACTCAGAATACCCTCCCTGTGAATACGGCACCCCGTGGGCAGCGTACCGTGTGAAAGGAAACGTTACCGATGCGAACGGAAATCCGCTTGAGAACATACGGGTAATACTCAGGCACGGCCGGAACGACAATCCCGTTGCCTCCGTCAACGACACCGTAAACACGGACAAAGAAGGCAACTATGTATTTGAACAGCAAGACTTTACCGGCACAGACATGCAAAAAGTAATCTTTGACGACATCGACGGCGAAGCCGGCGGAGGCAAGTTCAAGTCTGACAGCACATCGTTGGACGACATGCAGCCGGTACAGATTGAGAAAGGCGACAACAAATGGTATAACGGCAAATTTGAATATACCGTCAACAAGCAACTGGAAAAAGAAAGCGGCGAATAAGCCCCGGCGCCGCCGCTTCAGCCTCATCTCATCAGCCACCGCCCGCCGTGATGTATCATCGGCACAACCACTTCTTCATTCAGGCTGTCGCCGAAGCATAACACGAGATATGCCTCGGCCGTGCGCACTGACAGGCGTTTGCCGTCACCGGTCACGGTGTCGTTGATGCAGCGCATGAGGCGCACCTCCTTCACTCCCCGGTGTTCTTCGTTCATGCGGCCGGCAAACATCGACGCGTTGGCCTCCAACTGCTCGCGGTACGACGGCGGAATGGTGTCGGGCAGATACATGGCGTCAACAAAATAAGCATAATTGCCGGCAAAGAGCGAATCGTAATACTCTTTGGCAGCACGTGCGGCAGCGTTGTCGGGCTTGTTTTTGTCAGCGCATGAAAAGAAAAACAATGCCGACAGAAAAAAGAGAAAGATACACTTCTTCATTTCCTACACTGTTAAAAATCTGTGAAGTCAGGGAGCAACAGCCGGCAAGCGGCCACGCCGCACGACGGCCATTACTCCCCAACCTCACAGCTACTCAAATTCCTTACGGTATTTACTTCTGTCGTATAAAGATGTTGATCGGCGAGCCGGTCAGCGTCCAGTTCTCGCGTATTTTGTTTTCGAGAAACCGCTTGTAAGGCTCTTTCACGTACTGCGGCAGGTT
>CALNFG010000124.1 GCA_939792625.1 uncultured Prevotella sp. | reverse complement strand
TTCTTTAACTTCTAACGAGCAAAGCGAGTGATAACTTCTTTAACTTCTAACGAGCAAAGCGAGTGATAACTTTTCTAACTCCTTTCCTCAATCACCAGCTTTATCTCGTCGTAAGTTATCTCAGGACTTACGGCCGCCTTCACTTCTGAAAGCAGTCCGGGTTTGGGATGAGTTAAGAGATATTGATGCAATTCCTCAAGATGTTCCTTCGGCACAATGCTTTCCGCAATGATCTGCCCTGACCTGACGTATGTCAGCAGATGACCGAACACCGTGCTTACGGCAAGGCCACGCTCCGAGGCAATCTGCGGCACTGTCATCCCCTCTGAAAACATATTGTAACTTATTTCGCGTGTCGGCACTTTCGGAGGTTTCTGAGCTTTTTGTGTCTTTCTGCCGTTCCTGTTGCCTGTCTCGGAGACTGAGTCGCCGAGCAATATTCTGGCCTTTGCCGACAGATAGTCGGCAGGCGAAAAACCGGCCTCGGCCGTACATTCGTGCTGAAGCAGCTTCAGCTTCAACGACAACTCATCCTTGAAAGTGGTAAACCTGTCTTCAAACTGTTTTCTCACAGTCTTGTTGTCGGTGCTTACCTTCGTCTTTTCACACAGCAGGGCAAACGACGACAACCTGCCGCGATAATACTTTGCCGCCTTGCGCACACGTTCCGTCAACATGCCGTCACCGGCACGGCTCCCTGCCAGCCTTGTATACTGCAACCTGAACTTGCGCGAGACGTCAACAAGTTCGGCAAACGCCATGCCCGTAACCTTATACTCCGTAAGCAGCTTAGGAAACTTGCGGTAAAAATGCTCGTCTATCGTACGCAGCAGCATGTTGAACGAAGCCTGCAGCGGCTGCATGTCGAAAAGCTCGTCAAGCAGTCTTACCGTATATGCCTGTTCGAGCGCCGACAGCTCGTCATCCGTAGGTGTGCGTCCGGCCATGCCGCTGACATACGAGTCAACCACGTCGTCACTTATTATGGCCTCACGGACCAACGGAGCGCTCAGCACCATACCTTCAAGCGTGCGGCAGCGGCTCAGGGCCACGTATGTCTGGCCGTGGGCAAACGAGTGTGAGGCGTCGATAATGGCATGGTCGAACGTCAGGCCCTGACTCTTATGTATCGTTATGGCCCAGGCCAGCCTCAACGGGTATTGGCGGAACACACCCTCAACAGTCTCTTTTATTTCCTTCGATACGTCGTCAAGAGTGTACCTGGAGTTGGTCCATTCGGCCTTCTCCAGAGCAAACGTCAGGCTGTCATTCTTTCCCCTTACCACGATGTTCTTCCTGTCCACAGACACCACCTCGCCTATCATGCCGTTGAAGAAACGCTTCTCGGGGTCGTTCTTGATGAACATCACCTGTGCCCCCTGCTTCAGCACGAGCCGCCTGTCGGCCGGATAAGAAGTCTCGGGAAAGATTCCTTCCACCTCGGCGTCAAAAACATATTCGTCAGCAGGCAGAGCCGCAAGCTCTCGGTCGTTGACGGCCTGCGCCTGATAATTGTGCGTGGTAAGACGTATGTAGTCGCTGTCTGCATCAGGTCTGAAGCCGGGTATGTACCGTCTGTTCAGCTCTCTGAGAGTTTCGTCGGTGGCTTTGTTTTCCCGTATCCGGTTAAGCAGCGATATGAACGATGTGTCTTGCTGGCGGTAAACCCTCTTCAACTCTACCGTATGATAACCGGCGGCGGCCAGTGCCTTGCTCGAAAAGAAATAAGGCGTGGCATACACCGTGCCGAGCATTGCCCACTCGTCGTCCTTTATCACAGGAGCCAGCTGTTGCAGGTCGCCTATCATCAGCAACTGCACCCCGCCGAAGGGCTTGCCGTGGTCGCGGTAACGCCGCATCACGTCATCCACGGCATCGAGCAGGTCGGCACGCACCATGCTTATCTCATCGATGACGAGCAGGTCGAGCGTGCGTATGATGTCTTTCTTCACCTTGCTGAAAGTGAAGTATTTCCTGTCGCCACGGTCAAAGGTCGTACCCGGAAGAAACGGCGACAGCGGAAGCTGAAAAAATGAATGTATGGTAACTCCGCCGGCGTTGATGGCAGCAATGCCGGTAGGCGCAAGCACCACCATGCGCTTTGCCGACTTTTCTTTCAGATTCTTCAAGAACGTCGTCTTGCCTGTACCTGCCTTACCCGTAAGAAAGAGATTGGCCCCGGTGCGTTCTATTATGTCCCACGCCAGTGCCAGTTCCGGATTGCTGTTGCTCATATATAATATAAGGTGATAAAAAAGAAAAAGCCTCCTCAGCTAAAACGCCTCGCGGTATTTGCTCTCATCTTTGTCTTCAAGCATACTGAGGTAAGAATTATACCGGCTTTCAGATATGTAATGCTCCTCCACGGCACGCCTCACGGCACAGCCCGGCTCATGGGTGTGCGTGCAGTTACGGAAGCGGCAGTCTTTAGAAAACTTGAATATCTCCCTGAAATACCCGCATATCTCTTCCGGCTCCATGTCGAACGTGCCGAAACCCTTTATGCCGGGCGTGTCGATTGCCCAGCCGCCATAAGGCAGAGGCAGCATCTCGCTGAACGTTGTCGTGTGCATGCCCGTGTTGTGGGCTTCGCTTATCCGGGCCGTGCGCAGATTAAGACCGGGTATGAGACGGTTGAGCAGCGTACTCTTCCCCACTCCACTGTTACCGCTGAACAGCGTTATCCTGTTCTCGAGCAAAGGTCTGAGATCGCTTTCCACAGATGCAGAAACTGCCGAGACAGCCCTACATTCATAGCCTACCGTCTCGTAAAGATGTATCATCATCCGTTGGTATTCAAGTTCTTCTGCCGACAGGATGTCGGTCTTGTTGAAAACAAGCACCACCGGAACGCGGTAAGCCTCGGCCGAAGCAAGAAAGCGGTCAATGAACGTGGTGGATGTCTGCGGATAATTCACCGTCACCACGAGAAAGGCCTGGTCGACGTTGGCTGCTATGATGTGGCTCTGCTTCGACAGATTGGGCGACTTGCGTATGATATAATTACGGCGATCCTCTATGTCGGTGATAAACGCCGTTCCCTCGGCATTGCGCACAATGACCACTCTGTCGCCGACGGCCACGGGGTTTGTGCTGCGTATTCCCTTGAGACGGAAATTGCCCTTTATCTTACACTCTATCGTCTGACCCTCGTCGGTCTTCACCGTGTACCAGCTGCCTGTGTTCTTGATAACCAGTCCGGTCATATTAATTCACAATTCATAATTCACAATTCATAATTCATAATTCACAATTCATAATTGGGCTTCTCACCACTTGTGAATGAAGATAAATTCGCAAATGGTAAACATCCAACCCAATTATGAATTATGAATTGTGAATTATGAATTATCACACTGTCATTATTTCTTTGTTCTTTACAGCGAGCAGGTCGTCGATTTTCTTGATAAACCTGTCGTGAATCTTCTGGAGTTCGGCCTCGGCATCTTTTTCGTTATCTTCAGAGAGTCCGTCCTTGATGGCTTTCTTCAGTTTGTCCTTGATGTCGCTGCGCACGTTGCGCACCTCCACCTTTGCCTTCTCGCCCATTTTGTTACACTGCTTAGCCAGGTCGCGGCGGCGTTCCTCCGTAGGCTGCGGTATTCCCAGACGCACTATCTCACCGTTGTTCTCGGGAGTGATGCCCACGTCTGAATCCATTATAGCCTTCTCTATGTCCTTTATCATCTTCTTGTCCCACGGACGTATGGCAATGGTACGCGGATCGGGCGTAGAGACGTTGGCCACCTGGTTGAGAGGTACCATCGACCCGTAAGAGTTTACCCTTATACCGTCCAATATGGCCACATTAGCGCGTCCAGCGCGGACATGCGAGAGCTGGTCCTCAAGATACATTGCGGCCATCTCCATCCGCTCTTCACTTTCTTTCAAAGTTGCTTTTACGTCAATCATATATGTTTACTCATTATTGGTGTTTCTGTATGCAAATATAGCGTTAAATTCTCAAACGGCAAAAACTTTGCATAAGTTTGTTATCTCAGCCCATTCCGCATACAGTTTTTGAACCTGCGGGAGTCACTTGTTTCTGCCATATTTCTTTTCAAACAGTGCCGTGTTATTGTTGCCCCACTCTATCATTGCGTCAATGATGGGGATGAGCGTACGGCCCAACGGCGTTATGGCATATTCCGAACGCGGGGGAAGCTCTGGGTAGATAGTCTTTGAGACAAGACCGTCTTCCACCAGTTCTTTAAGCTGGAGGTCAAGCACACGAGGCGTAGCCTCAGGGAAGACCTTGTGTAACTCGCTCGGGCGCAGCGGTTTATGGCGCAGTTCGTCAAGGATACATGATTTCCACTTTGAGTCGATAAGACTCATTGTCAATCTCAACGGACATTCCAAGTCAACGGGTATTTTTCTTTCATACATATCTTATCTTCAATAGCGTTTTTATCCTGATGCAAATATAATCATAATTGTTAGGAATGGGGATATACCGAATAATTTTTCAGTACATGAATAATTTTTCGGTACTTGCATATACAGCAACTATACCGTAACTTTGCGACCGTAATAACTTTTTAAAGACAAAATCATTATGAGAGCAAACATCGAAGAGTACAAGGCGGTTGAAGAAGCCGCGATGAAATTTGTAAAAAGTGTGGCTGAAGGTAACAGCAAGTATGCCAAAGAACTGTTTATCGACGAGGCGGTGCTGTTCGGTTATCTCGATGGCAAACTCGAACACGGCAGCATCGAACAGTTTTACAACAATGTTGACACCGTCGGAGCCGGCAGCGACTTCAAGGCACGCATCGACGTGGTAGACATCGAAGAGACACTTGCCGTGGTGCGCGTGTTGGAAGAGAAATGGGGCGGACGCATCGACTTCACCGACTACCTGCTGCTCATGAAGATGAACGGTGAATGGCGCTGCGTGGCAAAGGCTTACAACCAGAACTCTGACACAATACGGAAATAAACCAAGAGTAACAGCGATATGAAGATAACGGTAATAACCGGAAGTCCCCGGAAGAAAGGCAACAGCTTCGCCATGACGGAAGCTTTTATAAAAGAAGCCGAAAGACTCGGCCACGAAGTGCGGCGGTTTGACGCCGCCTTGATGAAAATCGGCGGTTGCCATGCCTGCCAGACTTGCTTCAAGACGGGCAAGGCATGTTCCTTCGACGACGACTTTAACACCATTGCCCCGTCAATAATCAATGCCGATGCAGTGGTATTCACCATGCCCGTTTACTGGTATTCCATTCCCGCACAGATAAAAGGCGTGATAGACCGGCTGTTCTCGCTCGTAGTGGGAGGCAAAGACATTGCCGGCAAGAAGTGCGGTCTGATAACCTGTTGCGAGGAATACGACATGACGGTAATGGACGGTGTACGCATACCGGTGGAACGTTCGGCCGCCCTGCTTAAATGGGACATGGTTGGCGAGGTGCTTGTGCCAGGCGTATTCAACAAAGGCGACATCGACAAGACCGACGGCTGCAAGCAGGCTGAAGCTCTGGCGAAAAAGTTTATTTAAATAATTAAAGAATTTCTGAGAAGTAGTTAGAGTAGTTAAAGTCAAATGTCTTGTTGTGTGTCATCCACGAATAGTAATGACTTTAATACAGAGCGGCATAAGCCGCGATAACTACTCTAACTACTTCTCAGAACTACTTTCCTCCTTCCCGCTCCACAAGGTTTGTCAGTTCTACAAACTGCTGTATGGTGAGCTGTTCGGGCCTCATGGTCATCATTTCGCTGTCGAACAGAGCGGCATGAGCCTTAGTGTCGGGAAAAATCTGGCGGAGCGACACGCGCAGCATCTTGCGGCGCTGGTTGAACACGGTCTTCACCACGCGGCGGAACAGCTGCCAGTCGCAACCCAAATCACTGACACCGTTGCGCGTCATGCGTATCACGGCGCTCTTCACCTTAGGCGGCGGATTGAACACATTCTCGTCAACCGTGAAGAGATACTCCACGTCATACCATGCCTGTATCAGCACGCTCAGTATGCCGTAAGACTTCGTGCCCGGCGCCGAAGCCATGCGCAGCGCCACCTCACGTTGTATCATGCCCGTGCAGCAGGGTATGAGGTCTTTGTTGTCAAGCATCTTGAAGAATATCTGCGACGATATGTCGTAAGGATAATTGCCCGTAAGCACGAACTTGCGACCGTCGAAAAGGGCGTCAAGATTCATGCGCAGAAAGTCCTCGCCGACAATGTTCTGCCTCAATGCGGAATATTTTTCGTTGAGATAAGCTACCGATTCCGCGTCAATCTCCACAACCTTCAGTTCCCGTCCTTTCGGCATGAGGTATTGCGTCAGCACACCCATGCCCGGCCCCACCTCAAGCACCGGTATGTCGGGACATGCGTCAACGGTGTCGGCTATGGCCTTGGCTATGTTCAGGTCGGTCAGGAAGTGCTGCCCGAGATTCTTCTTCGGTCTTACTGTTTTCATATTTTACGGTTATGGGGTTATGGGTTATGGGGGTTATGCGGTTGTTGGGTTATAGGGTCGCGGAATTACACATAATGTACACTTCCGCCGTGCAAAGTTATACAAATTAATTCATAAATACATCTTTTTTAATTCATAATTCATAATTCATAATTCATAATTGGGCTTTCATTCACAAGCGATGAGAAGTCCGATTATGAATTATGAATTGTGAATTATGAATTGTGAACGAATTTTGTTGTTTTTGCTTACGTTTTGATTTCGGCTGACGCTTTCTCCCTGCATTATTTGAAAATAAAAATCAAGTGTACGGAAATACCGCGTTCTGAAGTGTGCAAGCGTTAATTACTGTGAGCAAACATTTTATCGTCAAAAAGCACAGATATGTGCATAAAAAAGCAGCTTTTTCTGCACAAAAAACGCCCTTCGGACATGTAAAAGGTAACCTTTGGCTGACTCAAAGGCAACCTCCGACAAAGCCAAAAGCCGTATATGAGACATGTAGAAGCCGTTGTTTGTACACGGATAAAATACATTTTTGACTGCAACACACGCCCGGAGACACATTTGCCGGCTGCCGGCCATAGACCGACAGCTCTGTTCTGACACAGAAGAGTGACAATAATCTTATGACAAAAAGAAAGCTTTAGAAACTGTTTTTGATTTTTTTGTTAAATGGATTGAGATGTATTTTCGAGGCGTTTCCGGTTGT
>CALNFG010000123.1 GCA_939792625.1 uncultured Prevotella sp. | reverse complement strand
AGCGAGTGATAACTTCTTTTTAAAAAAAGATATCCCCGATTCATTATATTTATTCATCCCTTTTTTCTTTTTTGAAAAAACAGAATGATTTCCTATGATATGCCGTGGATTTGTGCAAAACTTTTCTGCTTTTTTCTTGCATTTTACGATATTAACGTCATGTAGCGTGTTTTCAACACATTTGTTTAACATTAAAAGTCTGTGTTGCAGCACTATACGCATGTTATCAACAAAAACAGCAGAAAGCGGTAAAAATGATAAGTTGATAATATTTCCTGCCGCATAAGTGTTGAAAACCCTGTGAATCAAGTCTGATAACCGCGTTGATATCCACCTGCCGGCGCCGCCCTGCCCTGCCACGGTTAATAACCCACGGTTTATCAACACGGTTATCCACAACTTTTTCCACACTCTCTGTTGATAATCCGCACGCCGTGCAAGAGCTTGTCTTCCGCCGTGTGAAAGGTAAGCTTTCGGCACGTGAAAGCTTACCTTTTGAGTGTTAAAAGCTTACCTTTTATCTTGTAAATGATAACCTTTGACGATATGCGAAAAAATTTTTCGGGTAAAAGTTCACGCATATCAAATAATTTGTTACCTTTGCGGCATTGCAATAAAAAGAAAACTTTAAGTCGAATAAAAACATCAGTAGCATGAAAAAAATTTTACTCGCAGCCGTTGCACTGCTCACATCTGCCGCAGGCATGGCACAGACGGAAATCGTTAAAATCAATCCGCAAGTTAAGAAACAGGCTGTCAGTCTGAAAAACATCCGCGGCGTGAAACTGTCTCCGGACATGAAGCTCGCTCCCGCCACACGTGCAGCCGCAAAAGCGATGCCCGAAGGCGAGCAGAGAGAGTTCTTCCGTTACAGCTATGATTATATTTACAGCATAAGCGACGATACGCAGAGGCTGTTCATGCGCGCCGACAAAGACACGCTCGTTTACGGCTCTGACGGCACGGTGTACATCCCCAACAGCATGTACACGTCGATGTTACCGCAGGTATACCTTGAGGGCACGCTCTCTGCCGATGGCACAACGCTGTCAGTGCCCGCAGGCCAGAGCCTCGGCACGCTTGAGGGTTATGACATGTATCTTTACAAGGTCCAGTTCACCGATAACGGTCAGGCCAATCTGATAGAGACCCCGATTGAGTATACGGTAGATGCGAATTACGGCGTGCTGCAGCAGGTCAGCGAAGGCGAAGAAGGCATATACCCGGCTCTTGTAGGAATACAGGGACAGAACGCCGCCCTCCTCACTTACAGCGACATGTACACATACATTCCCGTGACAGAGCAGCTCTTCGCCCAGCCCGTGCAGCGCACGCTCACATGCGAATACACCAACAGTGCAGGCCAGGTGAGCAACGTTACGGCCACTGTTGAGGATTATGATGCGCCTGTAGTAAACGGACGCTTCATGAAGGGCTTTTTCTGTGACAATCCCGAGTCGTGGGCAATAGGTATTTACGACGAGAGCGGCAACCTTGTCTTCGTGCCGCAGATACCGGCAGACGAGTGTGTTGTGGTTCCCGGCGAAAATACGGCTACAGGCACCAACATTGACTTCGGCGGCCAGGCTGCGTTCACTTCCGGTGCCGACGGTTCTTACTCGTACACGGGCGCTCTGTTCAACGTGTTCTATTATGCAGGCGACAACGTTAATGCGCCAGGTCTGTACATGAACGGCGCTTATGAAAACATAAGTCTCTCGGCTCCCACGCCTGCAGGCATCGGCGGCGTAGAGGTTTCTGACAACGGCGAGGCTGTTGCAACCGAATATTACGACCTGTCGGGCCGCCGCGTAAATTCGGCCGACAAGGGTGTGAACATCGTTGTTAAGAAATATGCTGACGGAACAAAGAAAGCCGTGAAGGTGATTAAATAAATGGTATGAATAATTAATTGTGTCCCCTTGCAGATAAGCTCTGCAAGGGGATTTTTCGTTTGTTTGTTTTTATCTTCCGTACCCGTCGAGTTTTCTCAGATAATACTCCTTGAAGTCGTTCCAGCGGTAATACGGGGCAAGGTCTGAGGGCAGAGGCAGCCGGGCCTCGTTCTCGTTGAGCAGCACTTTCAGCAGCACTTCGCCGTCGGTTGCGCTGCGGCGGTAGAACACCAGCTGCACGTTTGCTCCCATCGGGAACACTTTGTAGTTAATCCATCCCTTGCTTTCGAGACTGTCCAGACAGGCCGTCGACAGGTCGTAGCCGTTGATGCCGAGCAGACACACCAGCGGCAGCACCATCGTTTCGTGGCCGAAGCGCAGCGTGGCGCCCGGACGCTCGAGGGTCATGCAGCTGTCGGCCTCGTGTATTATGTTGCGCAGCAGGTTGCGCTGCGAGAAGGGCTGTGTGCCGCCGTTGAGGGCACACGCGCCGTAGCCGATGTACCACGAGGCGTTGTCGGCCAGCCAGAAGTTGTACAGCTCGTCTTTGGTGAAGATGTCGTAGAGCGTCATTTCGCTTCCCAGCGGCGAGCTTTGCACGTTGGAGGCCAGCTTGAACAGCCGGTTGCCGAGGTCGAGCGTGTCGACTTCGTACTTCACGTATTCGCTGTCGGCGAACAGGCGCGACATCAGGGCGGCGCGGCTTACGTGGCGCGAGGCGAAGTCGTTCCATGCCACAAGAGCCCTGCGCGGTGTTTTCCGTGCAGACAGGGCATGATCGCTCTGATTCATGTAGTACATGTCATGCTCGCTTGCGTCATGCTTGATGATAAGGTCGGGATTGAGGCGGAGCAGCTCCTGAAGCTCGTTCTCCATCGACAGTATGCAGCGTATCACGACGGTGCTTTTGGCGTCGACGGTGACACTGCCCCTGAACACTTCGGGAAAGCGCTCGTACATTCTGCGGGCTATCTGCCTGTGCTGCTCGGCGCCCAGCGGTGTCAGCTCACCCAGACGGCCGTCGGCCTCGGCCCTTAGCAGGCGCACGCGGCGCAGCACGTCGCGTCCGAGCGGTGTCAGCTTGCCCAGACTGTCGGCACGTGCAAGCACGGCGGCGGGCACGTCGTATTCGTCGCGGCCTATCAGGTAGCGCGAGCCGTGGCGTCCGTAGTGGCTGATGTAGAACGGGTGATAGCCTTTTGGGGCAGCCGTGAGCCTGTCTTGCACAGGGCCGGGATAGACCAGATGGTTGCTGCCCGAAAGACGCGGATTGGCATAAATCTCGTCTTTTGCCTGTTGCGCGGCCGCCGGCATGACCGTGGCCAATGCAAACAGAATGGTTGACAATTTGTAATTGAACATATTATTGTAAGTGAAATTTTGGGCAAAAATAACAAAATAATGTCATTATTTATTCATTTGAAAAGAAAATGTTATACCTTTGCACAATGCAAAAATGCGTATGTTCGGCACAACTGTGTCGATGAATGTGTTTTTTGCCGACAAACGTAGCATTTTTTTAGACTGGCAGACATACTCCGCGTACAGGCATGTGTGTCGGCATGAGTCATGGAAACTTAGAAAAGCCTGACGTTACATGCGTCTGGACATCAGACCATCAATAACAAAGTAGAATATAATTAACATCAAAACGTAGCAGAAAAATGAGTAGTAGCAAGAATTACGGCGGTCGTGACGAGTCGGAGGTATTTAAGCGTAAAAGTCTTTCGTCACAGAAGCAACGTAAGAAAATGGCTCACATATTGCAGTGGGTGCTTTATGTTTTGGCCATACTTGTTTTGGCGGCATGCGTGTTCACGTTCTTTGCAGGCACAATCTGAGAAGGGTACGCGCGGAGGCGCATACGCGGCGTGCGGCATCGTGCAAGGCTTGCCGGCGGCCGCGGCGGTGAGTACATCTTTGGTAATCGCCGCGTACATATTGCTTTTGGAAACTAAAAAGGTTCCGCGCGAATCACTCCGGACGGAACCCCGATTAAAACTAAACCTATCGAAGCCGGCAGACACATGTTTGCGTGTCTGCCATCGCCGGCCGTATTTCAGCTTGTGAAACGGACCGGCACCTGAATCTGTTTTTATTCATTCTTCAACAGAAAAGTCTTCCTTGCCTACGCCGCAAAGAGGGCAAACCCAGTCTTCGGGCAGGTCTTCAAACGCTGTTCCGGCAGGTATGCCGTTATCGGGGTCGCCGACAGCTGGGTCATACACATATCCGCAGGTTTCACAAACATACTTTTTCATAATTCTTCGGTTTTAAAGGGTTAATGATATTTTTCGTTCAGCGGGCGGTTTTTTCTTCCGCCTGCCTGAGTACTATCTCCACTCTTCCCACTATTTCTTCGGGCGGTATGCTGCTCATGCACAGGCAGTCGCCCCTCAGACAGGGCTTGTTGCCGTATATGCTGCACGGTCTGCACGGCATGTCGGCTTGCACGGCGTTGTCAGGATTCTGTCCCCAGCCCATGAATCCCGCGTAGGGATGGGTGGCACCCCATACGCTTACCACGGGCGTGCCGGTGATTGAGGCCATGTGCATGTTGGCGCTGTCCATCGAAATCATCACGTCGAGATGGCTCATCAGGATGAGTTCGCTGCCTATGCCGCCGAGAGCCGCCGATGCGTTGACGCAGCGGTCGAAGCGTGCGCTCCACTCGTTGAGGGCGGCCGTTTCCTCCGCTCCTCCTCCGAACATGAACAGGCGGCAGTCAGGGTGGCGCTCCGTGAGCGCGTTGATGACACGCTCCATGAGCGGCAGGGGGTAAATCTTGCCCGTGTGTGCGGCAAACGGGGCTATGCCTATCCACTTCTCTCCGCCGGCTTTGGGACTGCAGAAGTCGGCCGGCAGCCGGCTGAGGTCGCCTCCTCCGGGCGGGAATATGGAGGTGAAGTCAATCTTCACGGGGTAGCCGAGGCGGGCCAATACGTCGGCATAGTTGTCGAACGCCGTGGGAAGATGTATCATCTGCTTGTCGTTGCGGCTCACCAGCTGGCGCCGCTCCGAGCGGTGCTTGTCGATATGTTCCACGCGGTAGCGGTCGATGTTGAAGCGCATGCGCAGATAGTCGGAGCGGAGTACGCTGTGCAGGTCGGCCACGGCGGTGAAGTTCTTTGCCGTGAGGCGGCGGTACAGCGCGTTGAGACCTTTCACGCCGTAGTATTCGTTCTTGAGGTCGGCCTCCATGAAGCCCACGTTGGGCGGCATGTGTTCGAAGAACGGGCGCGCAAACGGGCGGCTGAGCATGGTTATCCTCACGTCGGGATACTGCCTTGCCAGCGAGTCGACCACGGGCACGGTCATCGCCACGTCGCCCATCGCCGAGAACCTTATTATCAGTATGTGTTCGGTCCTCATTTGTCCTTTCGGCCGTAAAGTACGGGGTTGGTGGCCGGGTCGTTGTACATTTTCATCTGTCTGTACACTTTCATGTACTTCCGTCCTGCTGCTATGTCGTCGAGCAGCTGGCAGATGGCCGTGCCGAGGTCTTGCTGCTGCTGCATCAGTATGTCGAGCCTGGCGGCGCACTTTTGGCGGTGTTCTTCGCCGGCGTCGGTGCGCTCCGCCTGTTCGCGCATGTGGTAAATCTTCAGCGCGAGTATCGAGAGGCGGTCTATGGCCCATGCCGGGCTTTCGGTGTTTATTGTGGCGTCGGGCCTTACCTCGACGTCTTTATAAATGTCGCGCAGGCGGCTGTCGATGTCTTCCACCAGGTCTGTGCGGTCTTGGTTGCTGCGGTCTATGCGGCGCTTCAGGAGCAACGCCCCGGCCGGGTCTATGCCCGGGTCGCGTATGATGTCCTCAAGATGCCATTGCACGGTGTCAATCCAGCACTTACGGTAGAGGGCCGCGTCGGTCGAGCCTTCGGGGTAAGGGTTGTTTATCGGTGTGTCCACGTTGTCGGCAACATGGTAGTCGGCTATGGCCCGGTTGAATATCTTGTTGCAATTATCTGTAAACGTCATTGCTTTGATTATTTTGTTTTAGACCTAACAAGGTTGCTTCAATTGGGCAAAGATAACAATTTATTTTCATTCTGCAAATCATGATGTGATATTTTTTGTACTTTTGCAAAAAATAAAGGGGAATTAAAAAAATTTTTGTAAGTAGTTATAGTAGTCATGAAAATCATCATTGACGATAAGATACCTTACATCCGCGAGTCGGTGGCCGCGCTCGGCGCCGACGCGGTGTATAAGAAAGGCAGCGAGATAGGGCCGGCCGATGTGCGCGACGCCGACGCCCTGATAGTGCGCACGCGCACCCGTTGTGACGAGGCTCTGCTCGGCGGCAGCAGCGTAAGCTTTGTGGCGACGGCGACGATAGGCTTCGACCACATTGACGCCGGATACATGCGTCGTGCCGGAATCGAGTGGATGAGCTGTCCGGGGTGCAACGCCTCGTCGGTGGCGCAATACGTGCGGTCGGTACTGCTGCTGATGAGATACAGGCTGGGCGCGGCCCTCGGCGGCATGACGTTGGGCATAGTGGGCTGCGGGCACGTGGGCACTAAAGTGGCCGCAGCCGCCCGCGGCCTGGGCATGCGCATACTCGTGTGCGACCCGCCGCGGCAGGAGCGGGGCGAGGGTGACGGATTTGTCAGCCTTGACACCGTGGCCCGCGAGTGTGACGTGATAACGTTCCACGTGCCGCTGACCAAAGACGGCCCCCACCCCACTTACCATCTGGCCGGCCGCGGCTTCTTCGACAGTCTTGTCCGCCGCCCCGTCGTCATCAACACCAGCCGCGGCGCCGTGGCCGACAACGGCGCCCTGCTCGACGCCATAATATATAATAAGGTGAGCCGCGCCGTAGTCGACACGTGGGAGAACGAGCCGCTCATCAGCCGCGCCCTGCTCGGCCGCGTGTGGATAGGCACGCCCCACATAGCCGGATACAGCGCCGACGGCAAGGTGAACGCTGACAACATGGTTATCGACGGTCTGTGCCGCCACTTCGGTCTGCGCCGCCCGCCGCTCATCGTGCCGCCCGCGCTGCCCGCCGACTTCACTCCCGAGGCCGACATCGATGACCCTTGCCTGCGGCTGTACAATCCTGAAAAGGACAGTGCCGCCCTGAAAGCCGCACCCGGACGCTTCGAGGAGCTGCGCGGCAATTACCGCCTGCGCCGCGAGCATCGGAGCTGACGGCAGCAGACGTCACACGGGCGTTGTAATGTGTTGATGCTCAGAGGATTATGAAAGGTTATATGGCTCATCCGCCAATCTGTTGGATAGAAAGAACTTTTACCGTAAAGACGAACATAAATTGAATACAT
>CALNFG010000122.1 GCA_939792625.1 uncultured Prevotella sp. | reverse complement strand
GAAGTTATCACTCGCTTCGCTCGTTAGAAGTTAAAGCCAAATGCCTTGTTGGATGCCATCCGCGAACGGTAACGGCTTTAACTTCTAACGAGCGAAGCGAGTGATAACTACTTGAAATAATTTCTTTTTTAAAAGATTCTTCCGCACAGTCTGAAGTTGATGACGGGATAGATTTTGATTTTGCTTATCAGTTTCACGATATCTCCGCTGTCGCTGTCGAGATTTTCGCTTTTGAGTTCCTCACCGTTACAATATATCTTCGGCGAGTTCCAGAACATGACGCCTGCCTCGAACATGAATCCCAGACGTTTCTTCGGCACTGCACGGCCATTGCCGAAGCCGATGTAAGGTTTGAATCCTGAGGTCTTTATTTCTGCGTTGATGTTACCGTTACGGTCAGGCGTGAGCAGATAGTCGCCCAGTTCGTAGCCTATCATCTGGTTGGGGTGACTGTTGTTGTATTCGGTTACGTCTATCAGCAGTCCGTCTTCCTTGTTGTAAGCCTTGATTACGCTTGATGAGCCGAAGTATGCTCCGGCCGTGATGTGGAAAGCGCTTTTCTTGAACGGGAAAATGTCAAACAGCACTTTGCCGTTGGTGAAGCCGATTTTAGCCTCTACTTCTACCGTACTTGGTATGTAGGCATCGGCCACGTTGGGCACGTCAGACAGTTCGAGGTCGGTGCCGAACTTGAATTTTGGCATCATCGAGAAGCCTGCACGCACTTGTACGTAGTTGCCTATGGGCATGGCCACATCGGCACCGATACCGGGCGTTCCTGCCGTCACTCCGACAGAGAGATGGTTGAACAGATTCTTGTCGTTGTCATCTTGCGCACTTGCACCGGTTACGGCAAAGGCCATGATTGTTAGCAGTAAGATGTGTTTGATTCTCATGGTAAAAATAGTTTTAGATGTTTGAAAAATCGCTATTTATGTCTTATATGTGCAAAGATAAGTTAATTTGTTTGAACTGCAAACTTTTTGAATGGAAACTTTGATTTTATTTGTAACTTTGCCGCGCAGAAAGCATCGGGATGTTTTCCGGATGCAAATGTCTTGATTCTTATTTTTATTTATATAACAGATGACACTGCCCGAAGATTTTATAAATCTGGTAGGCCCCGTCATGGGGCAGAGGCTTTTTGCCGGTTTGCGCCGCGGTCTTGACGCTGAGCCTGTGGTGAGCATACGGCTCAACGCCGTTAAGAGACCTGCAGCGGGGTTGCGTGTGGATGGTGCAAGCGAATGTGTGGAGTGGTGTAAAGACGGTTTTTATCTTGAAACACGTCCTAATTTCACGTTCGATCCAATGATGCACGCCGGTATGTACTATGTGCAGGAAGCTTCGTCCATGTTTCTCGACCATGTGTTGCGCAGGTGCTTGGATTCACGGCCGGTGCGTATGCTCGACCTGTGCGCCGCTCCGGGAGGCAAGTCTACAGTGGCAAGGGCCGTTCTGCCTCAAGGCAGCCTGCTTGTCAGTAACGAGCCGTTGAGACCACGCGCACAAGTTCTGGCCGAGAATATGCAGAAGTTCGGTCACCCGGATGTAATTGTTACAAACAGTTATCCGCAAGACTTTGGCCGTAGCGGGCTTTGTTTTGACGTAATGCTGGCCGATGTGCCGTGTTCGGGCGAAGGCATGTTCCGTAAAGATTCTGAGGCTGTGGCTGCATGGAGTATGCAGGCTGTTGAAAAGTGCAGCGCGCTGCAGCGTGAGATTGTTGCCGAAGCATGGCCATGTCTGAGGCCCGGAGGACTGTTGGTCTATTCTACATGCACGTTCAACACAAAGGAAAATGAAGAGAACGTGAAGTTTATCTGTGAGGAATTGGGGGCCGATGTAATTGATGTCGGTGCTGAGGTATCATGGGGAATAACAGGGTCGCTGTTGTCCGGTTTTGATGTGCCTGTATACAGGTTTATTCCCGGAATAACAAAAGGAGAGGGACTTTTCATGGCTGTGATGCGTAAGCATGGTCAGGCTGGCAGCAGTATAGCCGGTGACGATGAGGAAACATCGGGAAATGTGCGCAAGGCCGGAAAAAGCTTGTTACGCAGAAACAAGAATACGGTTAAGCCGCGTTTTGATAATGCCAAGCCTAATCCTGCAAGATGGCTGGCTTCGCCTGAAGAATACGAAGTGACTGTATGCGGCGATATTTTGACGGCCGTACCGCGATCATGGATTGACACATACGTCATCGCTGAGGCCGGGCTGAAGGTGATGACGGCCGGTGTGCCTCTGGGTAAGATTAAAGGTAAAGATGTGATTCCGGCCCAGGGGTTGGCCTTGTCAGCGGCTTTTAGTGCAGATGCTTTCTGTCCGGCCGATCTCGATTATTATGGCGCAATAAACTATCTGCGCCGTGAGGCGGTGATACTGCCTCCGCAAATGCCGCGCGGATACATCCTTGTCAGATATAAGGGTATGCCTCTCGGGTTTGTAAAAAATATAGGCAACAGGGCAAATAATCTGTATCCTGCCGAATGGAAAATAAAAAGTACGCATATACCGGAGGGTGGATGCTGTGTTGTGGAGCCGAAGTGAAAACATTACAACATATTTATAATCACGACAACATGAACTGAAATGAAACAATATCTTGACTTGCTCAACCGTATAATGACAGAGGGTGTGAAGAAACATGACCGCACCGGTACGGGTACAATGAGCATATTCGGAAATCAGATGCGCTTTAACATGGCTGACGGTTTCCCGTTGCTTACAACCAAAAAACTTCATCTGAAGTCTATAATCTACGAATTGCTGTGGTTTCTGCGTGGTGACACTAACGTAAGATATTTGCAGGAACACGGTGTGAGGATATGGAACGAGTGGGCCGATGAGGAAGGCGAACTCGGTCCGGTGTATGGTCACCAGTGGCGTTCGTGGCCGGATTATGCCGGCGGACACATCGATCAGATAAACAATGTCATAAATCAGATAAAGAACAATCCTGATTCGCGCCGCATGATAGTCAGTGCGTGGAACGTTGCCGAGATTGACCGTATGCACTTGCCGCCGTGCCATTGTCTGTTCCAGTTTTATGTTGCCGACGGCCGTCTCAGTCTTCAGCTTTACCAGCGCAGTGCGGACACTTTTCTGGGTGTGCCGTTCAACATCGCGTCTTATGCACTGCTGCTGATGATGGTGGCGCATGTTACGGGACTTGAGCCGGGAGATTTCATTCATACTACCGGTGATACACATCTGTATCTCAATCATTTAGACCAAGCTCGTCTGCAGTTGACGCGTGAGCCACGTAAGTTGCCAACGATGATGCTCAATCCTGATGTAAAAAGTATATTTGATTTCAAATATGAAGATTTTAAGCTTGAGAATTATAATCCCTGGCCTCATATATCTGCTCAGGTCAGTGTGTGATGCGTTTTTTTTATTTTTCAACTTGGTAAGATTTATCTAATATGCAAATAACGATTATCGCTGCCGTGGCCCGTAACCGTGCCATCGGCAAAGACAATAAACTGATTTACCGTCTGCCTGATGACATGAAGCACTTTAAGGCGCTCACGACCGGACATACAGTTATAATGGGACGTAAGACGTTTGAGTCGCTTCCTAAAGGCGCTCTGCCCAACCGTCGTAATATAGTATTGAGCCGTTCGGAAAGTGTTTTCGATGGTTGTGACTGCTATTCTTCGATAGATGAGGCTCTCTCTCATTGTTCTTCTGACGAAGACATTTATATCATGGGCGGTGCCGAGGTTTATGCTCAGACAATAGATAAGGCAGACCGCTTATGTCTGACGGAAGTAGACGATGTGCCAGAAGTGGCTGATGCTTTCTTTCCCGAATATACAAATTGGAAGGAAATTGAAAGGGAAGAGCATCAGGCTGATGAGAAACATGCGTACAATTTCGCTTTTGTGGATTATGTGCGAAAGTGAGTCGGAATAAGACCAGGAGTTTTTATATTCTTTTATATATAACCTTGCGCTTGTACGGCTTCTTATGCCGATACAAGCGCAAGCAATGACAAGTTCTTCCTTATATTGGGATTTGAATATGATTCTCTGACTGTTTTACGATAAACTTATAGTCTGTTCTTATTCTGTAATGTCATTGCTGTCGTCAACAGGCATGTCTACGATTGGTAACTGACGGCTGAAGGCGGAATTGAATGAGATGATGGTTTCACTTCTTGACAATCCGAGTGGTTGCAGGCGGTCGTGAATGATGTTGAGAAGATGGTGATTATTGATGGCATAGATTTTTATGAACATGTCATAATCTCCTGTGGTATAGTGACATTCCACAACTTCAGGTATCTTTCTCAACTCATCAACCACTTCATCGAATTTTTCCGGATTCTTTAAGTTCAGCCCCATGTAGGCACATGTCTCATAGCCTATTTTCTCAGGATCTATGATGAATTTTGAACCTTTGAGTACTCCTAAGTTGTTGAGTTTCTGTATGCGCTGGTGAATGGCGGCTCCGCTGACATTGCACGAACGGGCCACTTCCAAGAACGGTATTCTCGCATCTTCGGCTATCAGTTTGAGAATCTTCTTGTCTAATGAGTCTAAATTGTGATGTGCCATTACTATTGATAAATTTACTTCGATATTATTATTTTGCGCAAAGATACAATAAAAATATCATTTTCGCAATAAATCGTAAGCAAATTTTTAACGTGCTGATATAGATTAAAAGCGATGCCGGTTGTGATAAATTATTTTTCGGTTTTTTTGACAGCTGAATAATTAACTTTGAGCGCTCCTGCACGGCGCAAGGCTTGTCTTACGTCAGACATTATCCCCATGTCGGTATTGCGGTCGGCCTTCACTGATACGCTCATCGCGCGTGCGTCTTCAGGAGACATCCGCTTGCGTTCTTCTGCCACGTAGTCGGTGACATCGTCAATGTCGGCATACTTGTCGTTGAGCTGTATGCGGGTTTTGTTGCCGGCTATATGGCGCATGTCGTCGGTTGGTTTGCCTATGTAGATATAGGTGACGGCTGATTTTTTTACAAGTTTGGTCAGTTCGGTACCCTCGGGCACTCTGTATTTCACTTTCAGTGTGACCTCTCTCATGTGAGTTACTGTTATGAAAAAGAAGAGTACGGTGAATATCAGGTCAGGCAGTGAGGCCGTGTTCAACTGTGGCACTTCGCGTCTGCTGTGTCTGAATAAACTCATTTGCCGCCTCCTTCCTCTTCATTGCCGATTGTCGTTTCGGTGATTCGTTGCGGGTAGTAAGACCTTACAGCATCGCGCTGTTCCGGCGAACATGTGTTGTAAGAGTGGCCGTAGGTTTTTATGGCGTAGCTGTCACGCAAGGCGTGGTATGCCGCCATAATTTCGTTCTGTATGTTGAAGTAAGCCTCGTATGAGGCCCGGCGGTCTATTTCCAGTGTTATGATATGTTGTTGCCGGTCGGCCGTGGTGCCGACAAATGTCATTACCTTTTGTCGCAGCCGGCTGATGTCCTCTTGCTTGCCGTTTATGGTCAGGCCGTCGGCAGCTGTTAGTTTCAGTGACATTACGTTGCGTTTTTCTATGTCTGTGGCTTCCTGTCTGTTCTCGTCGTTTATGGGCGGCAGCATGCGTGTGAGTCCTTTGTCTGTGTCCATAGACGTCATGATGAGGAAGAACACCAGCAGAATGAATGATATGTCGGCCGTCGATGTGGTGTTCAGCTGCGGCACGGTGCGCCTGTTGTGTTGTAGAATCATGCTGCTCAGTTCCTCCTTCCTTTGTTTGGCGTGTATGTTGTGAGGATTTATTTAAGTTTACGGTTGTATCCCGACAGTCCGAAAGCCACTCCGCCAAGTGCCACTGCGAGCAGCACGATTGAAGTATTGATGAACATGTCGGTGGCTTTCAGCCATAGCGTGTCGGTATAGGGAGTGCCGTTGACAGGCACAGGCTCGGACGAGCCCGATATAAATGTCATGACGAGAGTGACCGCAAGCAGTGCCGCCGTGCCCCATGCTATTTTGGCTGCCGGTATGTTGTTTGCTTCGTCTTGCGATTTGTCACGCATTCTCACGCTGAGAAATACAGCTACGGCGGCGAGCGCCACGGCTGCAAATACAAGGATGTAGATGAACACGAGGACGGCATCGGTAAGCATGGGAGCATTAAACTCGGGATTCTCTTCATACGGTATGTCGTAACCGATGAAGAAAAAAGCTCCGAATACTGCCACGGTAAGAGTCACCGCCGCATAAAGCACCCGTGTGGATATCTGTTCGGCAGAAAGCTTTTTGCGTGTTTTTTCTGTCTGTTCCGTCATCTTGTCATCTTATATTTCATAATGATGTCGAGTAAGGTTATTGCCGACTCTTCCATCTGGCTTGTGATGTGTTCAATCTTCGACAGAATGTAGTTGTAGAACACTTGCAGTATCAGGGCCGCTATGAGGCCGAATATGGTGGTTATCAGCGCCACTTTCATTCCCGCCGCTACGATGGCGGGGCTGATGTCGCCTGCCAGCTGTATCTGTTCAAACGCCATCACCATGCCTATCACTGTGCCGAGAAATCCCAGTGACGGCGCCATGGCAATAAACAACGTTATCCACGAGCAGCCTTTTTCAAGGTTGGCCGACTGCACCGTGCCGTATGACGTGATGCTGCGTTCGATGTCTTCCATCGATTCGTCTATGCGGGTAAGGCCCTGATAACAGATTGAAGCCACCGGCCCGCGTGTGTCGCGGCACACCGTCTTTGCGCCCTCGATGTCACCCTGCATGATTCGCGTTTCAAGGTCGGCCATCAGTTTTTTCGCGTTTATTTCTGACAGGGTAAGATATATGATGCGTTCTATACAGAAAGCGAGGCCGAGAACAAGGGCCAGAGCCACGAACGACATGAAGCCTGCACTGCCTTCGATGTATTTTGTTTTCAGCATTTTATGGAATCCCACGGTCTCTACGGGAGTCATTGCCGAATCAGGTTCTTCTGTCAGGTCAATGTCCAAAGAATCGGTCATTGGTACAGCGGCCGCAGCACTGTCTGTTGCAGCTGCAGTCCCGGCCCGGGTAACGGTGTCCCCGTCTTGTGCCATGACGAATGTGCTTTGAATAAATGCAAGGAGCGTGATTATTGCAATTTTTGCAATCAGGTTGTTCATATCCTTCAGGATTAAAAAATGTTTGCGGAAAGAGGGGGATTCGAACCCCCGTGCCAGTTTTGCCGGCTACACGCTTTCCAGGCGT
>CALNFG010000121.1 GCA_939792625.1 uncultured Prevotella sp. | reverse complement strand
ATCCGAAACCATCATTTGGAATACTTACAAGAACTGGATACATTCTTACCGCGATCTGCCGCTGATGTGCAATCAATGGTGCAACGTGATGAGATGGGAAATGCGTACACGTCCGTTCCTTCGTACTTCAGAGTTCCTGTGGCAGGAAGGTCACACCGCACACGCCACGCGCGAAGAGGCTGAAGCCGAGGCACAGAAAATGTTACACGTATATGCCGACTTTGCAGAGAAATGGATGGCTGTACCGGTTATCCAGGGAGTAAAGAGTGAGACCGAACGTTTTGCAGGAGCGCTCGATACTTACACCATAGAAGCAATGATGCAAGACGGAAAAGCTCTGCAAAGCGGCACCAGCCACTTCTTGGGTCAGAATTTTGCAAAAGCCTTTGACGTTACCTATCTTAACAAAGACAACAAGCCCGAGTATGTATGGGCCACATCATGGGGCGTATCCACAAGACTCATCGGCGCTCTGATAATGACACACTCTGACGACAACGGACTCGTACTGCCGCCTATGCTCGCACCTGTTCAGGTAGTAATAATACCGATAAGCAAAGGCGCGGAACAACTTCAGGCCATAACAGAAAAGCTGACTCCCATAATAAATGCTCTGCGTGAAGCCGGCATTACCGTTAAATATGATGATGCCGACAACAAGCGTCCGGGATTCAAGTTTGCAGACTACGAACTGAAAGGTGTACCGGTACGTCTCGTGATGGGCGGACGCGACCTTGAAAACAACACACTCGAAATAATGCGTCGCGATACTCTCGAAAAAGAGACTGTTCCTGTTGAAGGTATTGTAGAACTCGTGGAGAAACTGCTGAAAGACATACAGCAGAACATGTTTGAAAAAGCAAAGGCTTACCGTGATTCACGTATATACGAATGTGACAATTACGACGAGTTCAAAGAACGAATAAAAGACGGCGGCTTCTTCCTCTGTCATTGGGACGGCACAGCCGAAACCGAGGCACGAATAAAAGAAGAAACTCAGGCCACGATACGCTGCGTTCCTTTCGGAGTTGAACAGACAGAGGGCACAGACATGGTATCAGGCAAACCTGCCAAACAAAGAGTTATCATAGCAAGAAGTTATTAAATAACCTGAAACAGAAGAGATAAAAGGCAAAAGCAAAACGACATCAATACGAACAAAAAACTTTTGCTTTTTATCTCTTTTTTTATCTCAATGGGACTGCTGACCGAAATTGCCGTAAGAGCCATCAACATTATTTCTCCCAAGCCATGCGCAATGTGCGGATGCAGGCTTGCCATTGGTGAAGACGTGATATGCTCGTCGTGTGACATCGACCTGCCGCGCACACATTATTCACAAAAACCTTATGACAACGAAATGGCAAAGATTTTCTGGGGACGCATACCCATCGAAAAGGCCGCTGCACTGTTCTTCTACAGGGCTCACTCATTGTCAAGCAGAATAATATACTCAATGAAATACCTCAACCACCCTGAAGTCGGAGAACTAATGGGAAGAATGGCAGCCGAGGAATTTGCCCGTCACGGATTTTTCAATTCTGTTGACGCCATCGTTCCGATACCACTCGCAAAAAAGAGACTGCGCGAACGTGGATATAACCAAAGTTTAGAGATTGCACGCGGAATAAACGAGATAACCGGTCTGCCTATAATAAACAATGCCGTAAACCGTAAAAATTTTAAAGGCAGCCAGACACAGAAAGACCGATGGCAAAGAAACGAAAACGTTGAAGACGAATTTATATTGAAAAACGCCTTTGTGTTAAGAGGTAAACACATACTCATAGTCGACGATGTTGTCACAACCGGAGCCACTGTTACGGCCTGTGCCACAGCCATGAGAAAATGCGGAGAAATAAAATTCAGCGTAATGTCACTCGGACTTACAAAATGAAGATTCAAGTACGATATAAACTTACATTCCGGAAGGTAACCTTTTGCTTTCCGAAAGATAACCTTTTGACATTTAAAAGGCTATCTTTCAGAAGGCAAAAGACTATCTCTTAGAAATCTTTCTCAAAACGGCGCCGTTGGCTATCTCTTTTCTTATTCTACGCCATGCAGGAATCCTCTTTAAGTCTCTTCTTATCGGTGCATCATACAACAGGAAAAGCAAGAAGAGAAACACACAAGCGTATGCTGTCCATCCGTATATCTGCTTGATGCTGATTTCAGTCACATAAGGCATGAGAGTCTCAACATAACTCGCCATATTACCCCCCCCATTCTGCTTACAGCCACACTGTCCACATCAGTTCCGTAACGTGCGATGTTATCAGGAATACAGTAAGCCAATCCCCGTGTATATATCGCCGCCCCTATCACTCCGCCCATTACCATGTGCAGAATATTGAAAACAGACAGAGCCTGAAAAAAGTGTTGAAAGCTCATAATCTCTTCAAGACAGATCATAAACGTGGCACTCAACACCGCATAGGCAAAACCCCGGCATGCCATCGGCAGATAAAGCAGTGACAGATGTATGTCTGACAACAACAAGAAATACATTCCGGCCAAATAGCAGATGATACCGGCCAAGCCTATGATGATAAGTTTCAGATAACTGAAACGTCTTATATGCAGCCACCAATACGTAAACATACAACCGGACAAAATGCCCGACAACACCGGCCAGTCCAACTGCACGCCTGTCATTGTACCGTAACGCATGACCTCTTCAAGAAAAACTTCTTCAAGCACATGTTCAGCGGCAAGAAACATTTCCACAAATGTTATCAGTAGAAGTATAGGCAGCAAATGACGGCAGACAAACATTTTCGGCTCAAAATACGGATGCCTGACTGAAAACATACGCAATACACAAACAGTAAAAGTAACGAGTACAGCCATACTGAGCCTCCAAAACACTTCACTGTTCCACCAGTCGTAATAATCGCCATAGTCAAACAGATATGCTATCTCCAACACAAACACAGCCCAAAGCACGGCTCCGAGCCAATCGATGCCAAAAAGAGGGAGCTTTTTGAACATTCTGAAATGGCGCGTACAGACCGTAAGTATCAGCAGATTTACCATCATTATACCACAAATGAACAACTGCATATAGTCCCAGTGGTAATAATACATAAGGTAAGTGGAAAGCAAATCTGACAGCTGCATGCTGCCAAGAATGACAATGTGCAACAAAGGGAAAAACACGGAAAAGTCGCGTGACGGTGTCATCCATAACTGAATATTTGACATACATTCAAACGTTCCCTGAATTTTACACATTCCTTCTATAAAGCACACGAACCATAGTAAAGGCAGAAATGTTATGCAGGGAGCCACCATATTACAAACCAATACTCCCGTAGCAGCCGCACACAACAACGTCTTATTGGTAAAACGGAACTTCATACGGAACAACAGCGGAAAATAAATGGCCATGCCTGTCAGATTGGCATAGAGACACATTAACAAATCTTCACGCATCAACGTAGTTTCACCCATCATCTGATTCAGCGTACCGATATAAAGTCCGCCGGAAAACTGAAACGTCACTGCAATGAAAACATATACCCACGGCCTTATCTTTTCAGGAACAAAAGTCCTGAACATAGGCATGGAGAACGGTATGGATTGTGCAATTCCATTCATAATCAACGCTTTACCTCACATTCCACATTCAGTCCGGCCCTCAGACGGCTCACATCACCGGCATCATTACCTTGCAGACGTATGCGCACAGGCACTCTCTGTTCCACTTTCACAAAATTACCGGTGGCGTTGTCTTGCGGTATCATTGAGAATGCCGCTCCAGTCGCGTCAGATATCGACTCAACAACACCCTTATAAACAATGCCGGGAACTGCATCGGCCGTAAATGTAACACCAGCCCCTACCCTGATGTTCGGCAGTTGTGTCTCCCTGTAATTGGCTATTACCCATAAATCGCCGTTGTCTACGATATTTACCATAGTCTGTCCGGGCAGCACCAGCTGTCCTTCATGAATGTCTTTATGACCTGTAACACCGTCGCATGTGGCAACAATCACGGTATATGACAAATTAAGCCGTGCCAAATCCACAGCAGCCCGAGCCATACGCACGGCTGCCTCGTTTTGTCCTAACCTGCGTGTTTGTTCGTCTTTTGACAACAAAGTTGAATGTTTCAGGCGGACTACCTGCTCATAGCGTGCCACGGCCACATCATAAGCGGTCCTCACATCATCATACTGCTGTCTGGTTACGGCGTCTTCTTTCAACAACTTCTCATATCTGCGCAGTTCTCTTTCCGCATTGTCTTTCTGAACACATGCTTCCTTTATCGTGGCATCGTTTACGTTCAGATTACTCCGCGTAGTGGCTATACCGGCATCTGTCACTTTTTGTCCGGCCAATGCATTGGCCAGGTCAGCTTCGGCTTGTGCCAATTTAAGTCTGAACTCTGCATCTTCTATAATCAACAGAGTGTCACCTTTATGTACAGGGCTGTATTCCTCAAAACATATCTTCTTGATAAATCCTTGAACACGTGTATTTACAGGGGTAATGTGTTGTTTGATTTGAGCATTATCTGTATATTCAACGTTTCCAAGATGGATGAAACGCGAACAAACGTATGACAGCCCCACCAGCAGCAATGCGATGACAACCGTATT
The DNA here is from genome assembly GCA_939792625.1 of uncultured Prevotella sp. Taxonomy (GTDB): domain Bacteria; phylum Bacteroidota; class Bacteroidia; order Bacteroidales; family Bacteroidaceae; genus Prevotella. The sequence continues at coordinate 2,589 of CALNFG010000121.1, read as the reverse complement.
GTAAATCAGTTTTTTTGTCTTTCTTGTAATCATTATGATATCCTGTTTTTGTGAACTTATAAAGTATGCGTTATGTATTTCATCTTATAAAAATTATAAATCACGTTGATGCGGGCATTCACAAGACCGATGTCGGCACTTAATTTCATATTGCTTGCGTCAAGCATGTCGGTGAGAAGTGCCATTCCGTTTTTATATCGGTTGTCTGTTATACTGTAATTCTCATCTGCCAGTTTCACGCTTTTCTCCTGCGTCCTCAAATCAGTGAAAGCCGTAAGAAAGTTTACGTAGCCAGCCTGCACAGTATTCCCGACTTGTTCCTGTGCCAGGCGGTATTGCTCCTGAGCCCTGCGGACATTCAGACGGGCCTGCCTTATTTTACGGTTGTTCTTGAAGAGAGAAGAAATGTTATATTTTATCCCCACACCCACATACCAATAATTGAAATTATTGTCCATCACCGGCACTTCTATCGTAACCGGCCCGTCTATATGTTCTGCAGCGACAATAGATATATGTGGAAGACGTTCGGCACATTCCTGTTTAACCTTCTGCTCATTAATCTTTATTTCAGTCTGTGCCTGTTTAATAGTGATATTATTGGCTTCGGCCATTTCTTGCCAGTTGCTTTCCGTGAGAGTCCGGATCTGCTGTATAAGCAATGTTGTGTCAGGGTTTATTTCCACACTGTCAGGCAGATGCAGTGTCGTGACAAGCTGATGGTTGGCGATTTTACGTGCATCTTTTACCACCGACAATTGCAAGTTAAGCTGCTCACGTTGCAGTTCATAACGCGTCATGTCGTTTTTCAAGACAGTACCCTGCTTTTGTCGGGCTTTCATGTTGGCAATCACTTGATCTGTCAGTTCAATATTTTTCTGCAATACTATGATTTGATTGTCAAGCTTGTATATATCCAGATAACTCCCGACAAGCATGAAACGTACGTCCTGAACATTCTTTTGTAAATCAAGTTCGGCCAACAGTTGTCTTAATTCAGCCTGATTTATGCCGCTGCTTATCGCTCCGCCGGCATATACCACCTGTTGCGCTTCAAGCGCAAAATTGTTACCGAAATGAGGAATGTCGACCTTCATGGCGTTACTGAAATCCCTGTCCCATATTTTTCCGTTGCCCAGATAACTTGCTGAAACCGAAACACTTATATCCGGTAAACGTCGGGCTTTGGCCGCTTTCAAAGCTTCATCAGCTGCAATTTTACCTGTCTTGTATGCCCGAATACTTTCACTTTGAACGTCGGCAAGATTAAACATTTCTTCTATGCCCATACACATGGTTTGGGCATGCGAACTATAACTGCATAGCACTGCGAGACATGACAGCGCTATGAGCCTTTTACTTTTGCTCATAAATCAACTGATTTTTTTAATCGTTATAATGGCTGTGTGAAATGTAAAAGAATAAAAAGAAATAAAAATCAAATAAGAGCAGCCACACCCCATGAATGAAAGCTGTGAATCTTATTTTTATAAACTACAATATTAAATCTCATTTTCTTTTTATCCTTTTTTGCGATGCAAAATTAATAAAAAAAGGAATTAAACGTAACTGTATGTATTCTGTTATTTAAATCATTTTAACTTTCTGAATAAGACTTTTTTACAATAAATCACAAAAGACATATTTTATATGCACTACAAAACGAATATCGTCCAGCTATATCTGAAAAAACATAAAAAATTCAAGACTACAATATCCGTTTTTACCAAATGTAAAATGGTAAAACGGAGGAATCTGTTATATTTGCATCCGCATTTTAATTTTTATAACAAAAAAACAAGAACGCAGCATGAATTGGATTATTCTGATCATTGCCGGATTCTTCGAATCCGGTTTCGCTTTTTGCTTAGGAAAAATGAAAGGAGTATCAGGAACAGAATACTACCTCTGGGGAGCAGGTTTCCTGACAAGTCTCCTGCTTAGTATGACCCTCTTGGCCAAAGCCGTACAGACCTTGCCTATAAGTACAGCATATCCTGTATGGACCGGTATTGGAGCCGTCGGAACAGTATTGCTCGGTATAATATTTTTCCACGAGCCGGCATCATTTCTCCGCTTGTTATTCATAACTACGCTGATAGCATCTATCATCGGACTGAAAATCGTATCACACTGAAATCTCAAACAGACATGGACTGGATTATCTTAATTATAGCCGGCTTGTTTGAAACTGCTTTCGCCTTTTGTCTTGGAAAAATAAAGGCAACAAAGGGGAAACTGTTACGCTTTTGGATTGCAGGATTTATCATCAGTCTCACTGTCAGCATGTGCCTTCTTGCCACCGCCACACAGACGTTGCCAATAGGCACTGCTTATCCTGTATGGACAGGTATAGGGGCCGTGGGGACAGTGTTGCTCGGCAGCATTTTCTTCAAAGAACGGACTTCTCCCGCCCGTATATTTTTTATCATGACGCTTATTGTCTCAATAATAGGACTGAAGATGCTTTAATTGCAACAGTTTAAATCAAAAACATTGGAACACTCTACTGATATAAAAATCAAGACTTCTAAGAGGATGTGTCAAAATTGAGTTAATAAGGAGTTAACGGGAGTCAGACGGTCTGCC
>CALNFG010000120.1 GCA_939792625.1 uncultured Prevotella sp. | reverse complement strand
ATATGCGGACGACCGATACAGTGTGGTTATTATCATTCCAAGAGGTTTGCAAAAAAGTTTAGAGAAGTGATTGACAATGAACATCCAGACAGGTATATTGCTCATTTATTGCGTATGGCACCGTATCTGGAAAGTAATGATTTAAATGCAGACTCTACGGTAGAAATGACAGACGCTCTATCCAAGACTTACTCATTATCGTCCAATGCAACGGGAGGTATGTTGAAAAAAAACATTTATAAGATAGAACGCAGGCTCATTCAGAAATATGAAACACATGTGATAAATGTTTTTCCAAAAGTGGTTGTCGTATCACAGACTGATATAGATTTTCTTCGTCAATATGTTGATAATAAATCGCTTGCGTTATATACAAACGGAGTAGATTGTCTTGAACATATTTCTGAAAAACATGATTCCAATAAAATATGTTTTATTGGTAATATGCGTACATTGCAAAATCAAGATGCTGTAATACGTTTTGTCAAATATATATTACCGAAAATAGTTGAACATAATCCGAAAACTGTTTTTTATGTTGTTGGTGCTGAACCTTCCCGCGAGATAAAGAGTTTGGATAATGGAAAGAATATTATTGTGACAGGTTTTGTTGATGACTTAATGGGTTTTATTTCTGATTCGTGTATGGCCGTTGCTCCTGTGACAATTGCTGCAGGAATACAAAACAAAGTTTTGGTCGCAATGGGATGCGGCATACCAGTTGTTATGACATCATTGATTTCGAAAGCAATTCCGGAACTGGTTGATGGAGAAAACTGTTTTATACGTGATGATAATGCTTCTTTTGCGCAAGCATGTATAGCGATTATGGATGATTCTAAGATAAGGAATAATGTGGCTTTGAATGGTTTTGAAATGGTACAAAAGTGCTATTCTTGGAATGAAAAGCTACGTGGATATTAAATTCAGAAAGTTTATTCCATTATTTTTTGTATATGAATGCCGGATGTAAATTATACAATCATTAAGTCACTCATTATTGTATCGCTGATGAGTATACCTTTGTAGGTGAGTCTGATATGGTGATTGTATATTTCCATCAATCTTTCAGATATGTAGTTTGCGGCATTATGAGTCAGGTGATTGGCATAATCGTTGAATATGGTGTCATTGTTGAGCAGCTCACGCTCCATCGGTATTATGCCATTATTGATTTGTGATATGTATCGGTTGATGTCAGACACGTTATACTGTCTTGATTTTATGTCAAATGAATGTGCTGCCGCGCCTATTCCGATATAAGGCACTTGTAGCCAATAACTGCTGTTGTGGCGTGAACGGAATCCAGGACGGGCAAAGTTGCTTATCTCATAATGTTCGTATCCTACAGATTTCATCCTTGAGACAAGACTTTCATACATGTCCAGACTTAATTCTTCATCTATATCTTTTATTTTGTTACTTTTCAGCATAGCTGTAAGTGGAGTGCCTTCTTCGTACATAAGGCTGTATGCGGAAATGTGTTCAACATCAAGCGATATAGCCTGATTGATGTCTTCGAGCCATTCTTCAAGTGTCTCGTCAGGAAAGCCAAACATTAAGTCCAGACTTATGTTTTTTATGTTTTCTTTTCTGAGTGTTTGTACGGCTTGTTTTATTTCTTCCGCATTGTGTCGTCTCTGCAGAAACTTCAGTCTGGCATTGTTGAATGTCTGTGCCCCCATACTGACCCGGTTTACCGGCAATTCCCTTAATATGTTGGCAAAATTATCGGTAATGTCGTCAGGGTTACATTCTATCGTTATCTCGTTATCGTCATTTATGACGAATAAATTGTAAATATGCTCGAAAATAGTTTTCAGTTCACCTTCAGTCAGAAGCGAAGGCGTACCTCCACCTATATATATGGTGGAAACAGATTCATCTATGTAATTTTTTCTTAAAGCCATTTCCTTACAGAGGGCATTAACGTATTGTTGGCGGATGTTCAGATTGGTTGTAGAGTAAAACCCGCAGTATATGCAGCGGCTTTTGCAAAAAGGTATGTGTATGTAAATTCCGGCCATGTTCAGGATTTGTTACTTGTTCGTATTTCTTTATTTTAATGCAAAAGTACTAATATGTTTTAATTTTTTTGTAGATTTATTTTGTTTGTTAGAGTAAAAATGCGTAACTTAGAGCCCGGTATTTGTAACAAACTTAAATCTATAATAACATGAGAGTTTACCAAACTAATGAGATTAAAAACATTGCGTTGCTTGGCAGTGCGGGCTCAGGCAAGACTACTCTTGCCGAAGCAATGTTGTATGAGAGCGGAGTTATTAAGCGCCGCGGTAGTGTTGAAGCCAAAAATACAGTCAGTGATTATTTCCCGGTTGAACAAGAATACGGCTACTCGGTATTTTCAACCGTTTTTAATGTAGAGTGGAATAATAAAAAGCTTAATATCATAGATTGTCCCGGCTCTGATGATTTTATCGGAGGTGCTATTACTGCATTGAACGTGACAGACCAGGCGTTGATTCTCATTAACGGCCAGTATGGTCCTGAAGTAGGAACACAAAACAACTTCCGTTATACGGAAAAGCTGAAGAAGCCGGTTATTTTCCTTGTAAACCAGCTTGACAGCGATAAATGCGATTTTGATACGATAATAAGCAGCATGAAGGAGATTTATGGTCCGAAGTGCGTCCAGATACAATATCCAATAGAGACAGGCCCTGGCTTTAATGCGCTGATTGACGTTCTTCTGATGAAAAAGTATTCATGGAAGCCGGAAGGCGGAGCGCCGATTATCGAAGACATTCCTGCTGAGGAGATGGATAAAGCCATGGAGCTGCATAAGGCTTTGGTTGAGGCTGCTGCCGAGAACGACGAGACACTTATGGAGAAGTTCTTTGAGGAAGAGGCTCTCACGGAAGACGAAATGCGTGAGGGTATCCGCAAGGGACTTGTAACAAGGTCAATTTTCCCGGTGTTCTGTGTTTGCGCAGGCCGGAGTATGGGCGTACGCCGACTCATGGAATTTTTGGGTAATGTTGTGCCTTTTGTCAGTGAAATGCCGAAAGTGCATAACACGCGTGGAGAAGAAGTGTCGGCTGAAACGTCAGGTCCGGAGTCGCTTTATTTCTTTAAGACGGGAGTTGAGCCGCATATCGGTGAAGTATCTTATTTCAAGGTTATGAGCGGTTGTGTCAAGCCCGGCGATGATTTAAGTAATTCAGACAGAGGCTCAAAAGAGCGTATTGCAAACATCTTTGTCTGTGCCGGTGCCAACCGTCAGCCGATAGACTGTCTTAATGCAGGTGATATCGGCTGTACTGTAAAGCTCAAGGACGTCAAGACCGGTAATACTCTAAACGGTAAGGACTGTGATAACAGATTTGATTTCATCAAATATCCTAATTCTAAGTATTCTCGTGCCATAAAAGCTGTCAACGAAGCTGATACGGAAAAGCTTATGGCTGCACTTGTAAAGATGCGTCAGGAGGATCCTACGTGGGTGGTTGAGCAGAGTAAGGAACTTAAGCAGACGATAATTCACGGTCAGGGTGAGTTCCATTTGCGTACACTGAAATGGCGTTTGGAAAACAATGAGAAGATACCTGTTAAATTCATTGATGCCAAGATTCCTTACCGTGAGACAATAACCAAGGCTGCACGTGCAGATTATCGTCACAAGAAACAGTCAGGTGGTGCGGGACAGTTTGGCGAAGTACATCTTATTGTAGAGCCTTATGCTGAAGGTATGCCTGACCCGGTAACGTATAAGTTCAACGGACAAGAGTTCAAGATGAACATAAAGAGCAAGGAAGTTATTGACCTGGAATGGGGCGGCAAACTTGTTTTCATCAACTCTGTTGTCGGTGGAGCCATTGATACACGTTTCATGCCGGCAATTCTTAAAGGTATAATGGAACGTATGGAGCAGGGACCTCTCACCGGCAGTTATGCCCGTGACGTGCGTGTGGTTGTTTATGACGGAAAGATGCATCCGGTAGACAGTAATGAGCTTTCGTTCATGTTGGCAGCACGCCATGCTTTCTCAGACGCGTTTAAGAATGCTGGTCCGAAGATTCTTGAGCCGATATATGATTTGGAAGTTTATGTCCCTGCAGATTTTATGGGTGATGTGATGAGCGATCTCCAAGGCCGCCGTGCCCTTATAATGGGTATGGACTCCGAAGCCGGTTATCAGAAACTGCAGGCAAAGATTCCGTTGAAAGAACTTGCCAGTTATTCAATATCGTTGAGTTCTCTGACCGGAGGCCGTGCGTCGTTTACGACAAAGTTTGCAAGCTACGAACTTGTGCCGAATGAGATACAGCAAGAACTTATCAAGGCCCACGAAGCAGAACTTGCAGATAAGGAAGATTAAAATTTATACAGAAAGGTTTAAATGTAAAATCTCATGATTGCATTTGAATAATTTGATTATTTTTTAAGGCTGTCACATATATCAGTAATTGTGACAGCCTTTTTTGTTTTTTATTGCCCGGACAATTGAAATCACCGGATGTGCTGTCTCATTGGCATGGAATCTTGTCGGAATGTTGTGATGCTGTGTGTATAATATTTGAAGGCGTATATTTAGAGATTCATTTATGCCGTAGAATTATATAAGTGTCGGCTGTTTGTACACAATAAGGCATATAATCGTTAATTGCTTTAATTGATAATTGTCAATTTTATGGTTTGTTTTAGGTTAATATAGATGAATTAAGGCGAATTAGTTAACAAATAAGAATGAGTGTGCTTGTTTTTGCAATATATTTGCCGATATGAAGAAAGCAACGATTTGGTTAGTGGCAATAGTGATGGGGCTTTCGTTCCTCATCTTGCTCTTCATGCAACTGAAGTACATTGAAGCTATGGTTGACATGAAGAAAGAGCAGTTTGACGAATCTGTAAATAAGGCTTTATATCAGGCTTCACGTAATCTGGAACTTAACGAAACATTGAGATATCTTGAAAAAGATGTAAATGCGACAACGTCAAAAATCAGAAAAAACGATTCTGCCGGGAATGTGGCCGGTGACGATGACAACTATGCCCAGCATTCTTCCAGGCATTTTACTCCCGGACTGGATGGCGGCGGATATTCTTCATTTGAGCTGAAGACTATTACCATGAAACCGTCATCAATGCCTAAGGCTATGATATTGCGTAATGACAAGAACTCTATCTCGGAGGCGACAAAGTCTATGCGCGAGATAGTGAAAAACCGTTATATTTATCAAAAAGCACTTCTTGATGAAGTCGTTTACAGTATATTATATACAGCCTCGGACAAGCCCTTGCGTGAACGAATAAATTTCAAGATGCTGGATCAGGACATAAAGACAGAACTTATGAACAACGGCATCGACATTCCTTATCATTTTACTGTTTCGACACAGGACGGACGTGAGGTGTATCGTTGTCCCGACTACACAGGCGAAGGTGATGATTATACATATTCTCAGGTGCTTTTCAGAAATGACCCTTCAAACAAGATGGGAGTTGTGCGGATACATTTCCCAGACATGAGCAGTTATATCTTCAGCGGGGTAAGATTCATGATACCATCCGTTGTGTTTACGGTAGTACTTCTGGTAACGTTTATTTTCACGATAGTTGTCATTTTCAGGCAGAAGCGTTATACTGAGATAAAGAACGATTTCATTAATAACATGACACATGAGCTGAAAACACCTATCAGCAGTATATCTCTTGCTGCTCAGATGTTAAATGATGAAGCTGTGACAAAGAGTCCTGTCATGATGAAACATCTTGGTGGAGTGATAAACGATGAGTCAAAGCGTCTGCGTTTTCTCGTGGAGAAAGTTTTGCAGATGTCAATGTTTGACCGTAAGAAAGCCATCTTCAAGAAGAAAGAACTTAATCTTAACGAACTGGTCGAGAATGTGTCGAACACGTTCACTTTGCGAGTTGAACATACCGGTGGGCATATAACCACAGAACTGAATGCAAGCGAGCCGACAATCTATGTCGATGAAATGCATTTTACGAATGTCATATTCAACCTTCTGGATAATGCCGTGAAATATCGTGATCCTGACCGTCCGATAGAGCTTTACATATCAACCTGGAACGACAAGGACAAGCTCTATCTCTCGGTGAAAGACAATGGTGTAGGTATAAAGAAAGAGAATTTGAAAAAGATATTTGAAAAGTTTTACCGTGTGCATACCGGAAATGTACATGACGTAAAAGGCTTCGGCTTAGGTCTGGCTTATGTGAAAAAAATGGTAGACTTGCATAAAGGTGAGATACATGTGGAGAGTGAGCGTGGAAAAGGCACGAATTTTATAATATCATTACCAATAATAAAAAAATAAAAGATTATGGACGAAAAATTGAAAATTCTATTGTGTGAAGACGATGAGAATCTCGGAATGCTTCTTCGCGAATATTTGCAGGCCAAAGGTTATAGTGCAGAACTCTGTCCGGACGGCGAGGCCGGTTATAAGGCATTTCTAAAAAGCAAATTTGACATTTGTGTGCTTGACGTGATGATGCCTAAGAAAGACGGTTTCACTCTGGCTCAGGAGATTCGTCAGGCAAATGCTGAGATACCTATTATATTCCTTACGGCAAAAACTTTGAAAGAAGATATTCTTGAAGGATTCAAAATCGGAGCTGACGACTATATCACCAAACCGTTCTCTATGGAAGAACTTGTGTTCCGTATTGAGGCTATCTTGCGCCGTGTACGCGGTAAGAAAAACAAGGAAAACACGATTTATCACATCGGACGTTTTACCTTTGACACCCAGAAGCAGCTACTTACCATAGGAGACAAGCAGACCAAACTGACAACAAAAGAGAACGAACTTCTTGCTCTTCTATGTTCACACGCAAATGAGATTTTACAGCGTGATTTCGCATTGAAGACGATATGGATTGACGACAATTATTTCAATGCCCGCTCAATGGATGTGTACATCACCAAATTGCGTAAGCATTTGAAAGACGATGACCAGATAGAGATAATCAATATCCATGGTAAGGGATACAAACTGATTACTCCCGAGCAGGAATGATGTAAGTCATAAAAGCTTTGAAAGTTCAAGTGGTCAGGCCGCAAGCGTAAAACAGCGTTTGCGGCCTTTTTGTTCTCGTATTGCAAGAGGTACCTTTTTGATTGGTAAAAGCTAGCCTTTCGCCTTGTAAAAGGTAACCTTTCATGGTGCAAAAGCTTACCTTTTGAAACGCTGTTTTTAATGCCTGATATCTGTTTAATTGTCGTATTTTTATTC
>CALNFG010000119.1 GCA_939792625.1 uncultured Prevotella sp. | reverse complement strand
GATTTTCAGTCCTTTGCTCTACCAACTGAGCTATGGCACCATCATTATTGCTTTTGCGAGTGCAAAGGTAACGAAAATAATTCACTGAGACGAGACAAACGGATAAAAGTTACTATGTTTTAACTTATTTTTATAAAGCATATTTATTTTATCTCATTATGCAATGTTTCCCTGACAATTATCAAAGTTTTCAACTCGCAGCATGCTTACATCACAAATGTTTGAAGACATTATTCACGTAAACAAAAATAATGAGTCACAACGTGAAACCATAACCGAGCATGAGAGATATACCTCTATTCTTTTTGGAAAAAAATTTCCAAGTTTTGGTTAAGCCTAAATTATATCTCAAGTCCATCGAAAAATTACGATATTCATAGGCAATGCCTAAAGGAATACTAAAATCAAACCTGTTCAAACCATTTGTAACCGTCATTGTCTCCGGATGAGTATCAGACACCGGCTCTCCGTCTATCACAGAGCCTTCATCCAAATAGTTGTCAAACTTAGCCGACATAAGAAAACCGAACTGCACGCCAGCCTTAATCGAAAATCCGCTATTGCCCATGTAAAGAATGGCCAGAACCGGAAGGTTGAGATAATGTGACGTCAGCTTAACATCCTTCAGCTGCATGTAATTGTCATCATGATAAATTATTTCAGAATCTTCATAACCAGTGCCTTGCATGGAATACATCAGTCCGGCACTTGCGGCAAAATAGCGCAAGAAACGATGTTCGACTTCTACTCCTGCCGTAAATCCAACTTTGTTTTTGGATGTTACGTAAGAACCGGCAGACATATAAACCTCATCACCCGGAATCTTAAACATGTTTACACCAATGCGCGGATAAATCACGGTTGTGCCGGCTTCGGTCTGCGCCCTGACACCGGAAACAGACAAAGCCATCACTGCCAACAAAGCAAATACGAATCTTTTCATATCCATTTAAATTGTTATCACACCTAAAAAACGTCGTGGCACACATTTTATTGTGCGCCAAAAAGTTTTTACCACGCCCCGTACATATATAAAAAAATATATCACTGCATGTGTAATAAAACCGTATATACAGCGTTACAATAATAACATCACCAAAACATAAGAGCCTATGAAACATTTTACACAAGAAGAAAAGAAACCGTCAATCAAGACACTGAACATAATAAGGCAAATTGCCTACACATACCGCGTAATAAAAATGAACGGGCAAAACGAGGCGTATTGTCTGAATTAAAAAAGCAGTTTCCGACATTATGGCGACATTGGTTTCACCTTCATTATTGGCTGCAGACTTCCTTAATCTGCAGAAAGACATCGACATGATAAACCGCAGTGAGGCAGACTGGCTGCATCTTGACGTCATGGACGGTATGTTCGTACCCAACATCTCTTTCGGTTTCCCTGTGATAGAGGCTGTGGCAAAGATATGCCACAAGCCGCTTGACGTTCATTTCATGATAACATCGCCCGAGCGATACATCGCGCAAACGGCAAAGACGGGAGCCATGATGATGAACGTACACTACGAAGCATGTACTCACCTTAACCGCACAATACACGAGATTCACGTTGCCGGCATGAAAGCCGGCGTCACTCTAAATCCGTCTACTCCGGTATGTATGCTTGAAGACATCATCGGCGACGTGGACATGGTGTTGCTCATGAGCGTAAATCCGGGTTTCGGAGGACAGGCTTTCATCGAAAACACCATCGGCAAGGTCAGGCGTCTGCGAAAGATGATTGAAGAATCCGGCTCGAAAGCCCTCATCGAGGTCGACGGCGGAGTGCAGAACGAAACGGCGCCACGTCTGGTCGATGCCGGCGTGGACGTGCTTGTCAGCGGCAGCTACATCTTCAAATCCGACAAGCCCGAAGAGGTTATAAAAACACTGAAACAATTATAGTCAGACAGGCAAGTCACAGGCCGGCAGATAAAATCAGACCGTCTTGTTTATCTGTCAGGCTGTGACTTGTCTGTTCCGTCTGAAAAAGTCTAATCCAATTGCAGTGCGATGTTATGTTCTCTTGTCATGCGCCTCATATTAAGCAAGGCATACCTCATGCGTCCGAGCGATGTGTTTATGCTAACGCCGGTAAGTTCTGCAATTTCCTTGAACGACATGTCTTGATAAAAACGCATGAAAACCACCTCACGCTGTGTTGGCGGCAGCATGTTCATCATTTTCTTCACGTCTGTCATTACCTGTTCATTCACGTAGCGGTTTTCAACATTCGAGTCGAGAACATCATTTCCCTTCAGATTTGACAAGTCGTTTTCCTCGGTAGGTTCAACCAGATTACGGGCCCGCTGCTCTCTGTACCAGTCCATTATAACGTTATGCGCAATACGCATAATCCATGCACTGAACTTGCCGCTGTCTACATAGCGGCGTTCATGCAGCTTGGTTATTACCTTGACGAAAGTCTCCTGAAATAAGTCGTTTGCCTTATCCTCATCTCTTATTATAAAATAAATATATGAAAACAACTTGTCTTGATTGCGGGCCAGCAACTCATCGAAAGCCTTGTTGTTTCCATCGACATAAGACAACGCCAACTCTTCGTCAGTCAACGTCTTCAAATTTTCCATTATTACTTTCCTTATTATTTATTTTTAAGTAATGATGTTCCGATAGGCAAATAATTTTACTTATTCAGTTATTGATGTCTGCAAAAATAAAAATAAATGTTCACTTACGCAAAAAAAATTCACAAAAACGATGGCCTTCATTTTGCACTTTAACATATAATCGCTATCTTTGCCCGTGATAATGCCGTGTCACAACCATAGCGGCATTATCTGCCCAAACGGTGCAAAGCCTGCCGCCGGCGGTCGCCATGCAACGACAAGCCACATCGCAACATACCGGCCGCGCACCGGCAAATACCAAAGGTTCGAATCAACTCGATTAAAAAGGGAACGGAGTGAGAATCTCCGACTGTCTCGCAGCTGTAAGTTCCTTTATGTATTTCAAGCCTCTAAGCCACTGTCACAAGCGGACGGGAAGGCGCTTGAAAACGGAACAAAGTCAGAAGACCTGCCTCATGGGTTACAAGCCGTAATCTCTCGATGCAAGAGACAATGGCGAATCTTAACATTAATGACATACAGCGGCCACTCATGAGTGGCTCTGCACGTTGCCGGCTCCAAACGGAATACGGCACTGTCACGGCATACACAATGCGCCCCGCAGGGCTTGCAGTGCCGTGCAGGACGCAGTGCATAATCACTATTTATATAAGTTACTTCTTCGGGCCGGTTACGCCGTGAGGTGCAGCCGGCCATTTTTAGAAACTGTCTCTTACCGGCAGCCGCAGCACACATCACTCTACCGGAAAATCGCAGGCATCAATCTGCTTCACGCCCATCATCTTCAGATAGTAGTCCTGAAAGCCGAATACAGCTATGCGCCGGCCTTTGTTTTCAGGATGGTCTGCCAAATTGAGCTTATCCCTAAGCGCAGATGCACACGTGGTGAGACAAACCGATATCATATTGTCAACATCGTCTGAATCCGGACTGTCGGCCAGCAGCAGTGCTGTGTCGTAAGTGAACTCAGGACCAAACTCGTATCTAATTTTGTTGTTGCGTCCGGTGGCCGCTCCCACGATATATCCCCTGACCCATACCTGCGTGTATATGGCACTATGCCTGAATGTGGTCACACTAACCGTATCGCTATACGACAAGTCCTCATTGCCGTCATCACCGTCAATCCAGCCTCCGTTGTCGCCGGCATCGTCTTCATCATCCTCATTGTCAGGCAGGCCATCGGTCTCGGCCGTGTCATCTTCACCGCCTGCATACGGTTTTTCACACGAGTAAAAACCCGCAACGGCAAATGTCATCAATATGCACATCAACAATAGTTTCATAACATCAGATTCAATCAGGTTATATTAATGTCTCTTCAGCCGCATTGTCTTACAGTATCAACCGTCATGCAGCTTGTATGCCACAAAGATAATGCAAATCAAGAGAAACGCAAAATAAAAGCTGAGCGAAACGTATTTTTATTGTCTGTTCCCGAATCTGCTTATCCATGAAAAGATAAGATTTTTTAACCCAAGCCATGAAACTTCATCATAATAAAAAGAGGTTGACGCAGGATGCAGCCAACCTCTGACGATTTCGTTAAAACCTCGAAATCATAAATAAGATGTCGCAAATATATGCTTTTATTATGAATAAAGCAAATTTTTAAATGAAAAAATCAATTATTTAACACTTAGACAGATTTTGATAGGGCATATTGTTAAAATTATCACCTGTTTAAGCCTCAACCGATCCATTATGCCGATGAACATCACGCCCCGGCCGACATCATTGCCGATACAGGTCAAGACTTACAGAAACGGTCATGACACTTTGCTGCGATTTTACCATGATTACTGTCACAATGAAATTCAATGACGCTCCACAAGACGGTTATTTTCAGACAAACGCCTGACGGGTGAAAATAACGCCGAGAAAAGTGTGCAACAGCAAATACCTGTAACACAGACCGATAGTGCAACATCCGGCATATATGTGCAGCAGACATAAAGCTCCGACAACTGAAAAAGCACAAAAATGCAGGCAAAAGACAAGCTTTCGCTGATCAAAAGACAAGCTTCTGCCGTACAATAAACGGCCGAAAGACTTACAAAAGCTTACCTTTGGGCCCCGTTCCGGCCATGACATGCACATTATTCAGGCCACAGACAAACGCCAACAAGCCACATAAAGCGGCACTTCCACTCTATTCCGTCATAAAAACCGCACACTGCCGGCATGACAAAATGTAAGCCATATACGGCAAAACGCTGACAACAAATCAAAACACATACACTTGCCTGAATACCGTACAAAACAAAAAACATCATAAATAATCAGTCTAAATTTCATCATTCGGATTAAAATATGTATTTTTGTGCCAAAATATCGACACAGGGGAACTTTATTTAATTTATTAAACGATACATTACTACAAACTTAAACTTATGAAACAATTACAAGCATTGTTGTTATGCCTGTTGTTCCCGTTGGCGGTCTGCGCGTCGGCGTGGGACGAAGCAAAGTACAAACAAATCGAAAAAAGCATCAGGACGCCCGTGTTTGCCGACCGCACTTTCGACATCAAGAAGTACGGCGCATCACTCGACGCCACTCCCGCACAGAACCAGAAAGCCATCAACAAGGCTATCGAGGCCTGTTCGAAGGCCGGTGGCGGCCGCGTGGTAATTCCCGCCGGCACATGGCAGACAGGCGCCATCAGACTGAGAAGCCACGTCAATCTGGTGATTGAGAAAGGCGCCACACTGTTCTTCGCATTCGACAGGGCTCTCTATCCGCTGGTGGAAACCCGCTGGGAGGGACTTGACTGCATCAACTACTCACCGCTGATTTACGCCTACAAGGAGACAGACATCGCCATCACCGGCGAAGGCACAATCGACGGTAACGGCTCTGACGAGACGTGGTGGCTGATGAGCGGCAAGACACCGAAGAGCCGCGACATCGTAGTAGAGGAGAAGCAGCAGAATCCGGGCGGACGTGCCGACCTGCTGAAGATGGCTGAAGACGGCGTACCTCTCGAAAAGCGCGTATTCGGCCCCAAAAAGGGACTGCGCCCGCAGATGGTAAACCTATGCCACTGCGACGGCATACTGATTGAGGGCGTCACGATGGTACGCTCGCCTTTCTGGGTCATGCACCCGCTGCTCAGCAAGAACATAACCGTGAGAAACGTGAAAGTACACAACGACGGCCCCAACGGTGACGGCTGTGACCCTGAGTCGTGCGAAAACGTGCTGATAGAAGGCTGCGTGTTTGACACCGGCGACGATTGCATCGCCATCAAGAGCGGACGCAACGAAGACGGACGCGAAGGCGGCAAGGGCCGCTATACCGGCATACCGAGCAAGAACATCATCGTGCGCGACTGCGTGATGAAAGACGGCCACGGCGGAGTCGTGATAGGCTCTGAAATCTCCGGCGGATGCAACAACGTTTTCGTGGAGAACTGTAAAATGGACAGCCCCAACCTCGACCGCATCCTGCGCATAAAGACCAACTCGTGCCGGGGCGGAGTGATAGAAGACATCTACATGCGCAACGTGGAGGTAGGCCAGTGTGCCGAAGCCGTGCTGAAAATCAATCTCGACTACGACCCCAAAGAGGTCGGCCGCAGAGGTTTTTATCCCATAGTCCGCAACGTCTACATGGAGAACGTAACCTGCAAGAAGAGCAAATACGGCGTAATGGTGGTTGCATTCGACGACCGCACAAACGTGTATAACATCAATGTGAAAGACTGCAAGTTTGACGGCGTTTACGAGAAGCCCGTGTACATCACTGGCCAGACCCGCGACATGAACTACGACAACCTCTTCATCAACGGCTCGCTCGTCCTCACGGAGTATCCCTACAATAACTACAGCGAGTGGCTGGTATATTCAGAGATGAAACGTGTGCCCGACCCCACCCGTCTCGATTTTCCCAAGAACGACAAACCGCGTTGGGGATATACCGTCGGCATCGAACTCGAAGCCATGCTCGACACTTATCTTGCATACGGAGGCGACAGCATAATCAACTATCTCAGGCAATACCCCGCAAAGATGATTGACGATAAGGGCAACGTGGTAAACGGCTACCGGTATGAGGATTTCAACCTTGACAACACCCGTCCGGGACGCTTCATCCTGCGCATGAACCAGCTGTATCCGGAAAAAAAGCTCGACAAAATACTGAAAACCATATTCAAGCAGCTTGAAAACCAGCCGCGCACAACGGACGGCGTGTGGTGGCACAAGGCTATCTACGCCAACCAGGTATGGCTCGACGGCGTGTATATGGGACATCCCATGTACACTATGGCCGCCCCGATATTAAAAGGCGAAAAGAAAGCCAAGAAATATTACGATGACGCTTTCACGCAGATATCGAAAACGTACAACCGCACTTACGACAAAGAAACCGACCTGTGGAAACACGCATGGGACGAAACGCGCAAGATGTTCTGGGCCGATCCTGAAACCGGTCTTGCCAAACACTCGTGGGCACGCGCCATGGGATGGTACGCAATGGCCATAACCGAAGTACTCGACGTACTACCGCAGGACTATGAAAACCGCGACAAGTTCATCGAAATGCTCAACCACGTGATGAAGTCGGCCGTAAAATACCAGGACAAGAAGTCAGGCGTATGGTACGATGTACTCGACGTGAACGACCCACGCAACTATCTTGAAGCCAC
>CALNFG010000118.1 GCA_939792625.1 uncultured Prevotella sp. | reverse complement strand
AAAGTTCGTCTAAATTAAGCATATTTTTCGTTTTATCAGATTTCGGTATGCAAATGTAGGAAAAATATCCGATACATGTACCCGGTAGAGTAAATATTTTTGACCTTTCACAATAAATAACTCGTTCTATTTCCATAACTTCAGCATAACCTCACCAGCTCCGCAGGACACATGCCGGCGGCATGACATTATGTCATACTTTTGCCGACTTATAACCATCTGATAATCAACACATTGCAAAAGGCCGTCTTTTACACGGCAAAAGCTTACCTTTCAGGCGGCGAAAGCTTACCTTTTACACCGCCGGAAACGGTCTTTCGCGCGGCTCCGGCCGAGACCTGACAACGTGGCAGACAACAAAACCGCCTGCCGCAGACGTGCGGTTAAGATAAAATAAGTAACTTTGCAGAAAACAGCAACAACCGAATGAAACAGAAATACATAATAGCCATCGACTCGTTCAAGGGCTGTCTCACCTCCGCCGAGGCAGCCGGTGTCGCGGCCTCGGCGATAAAAGCCTGCCGTAATGATGCCGAAACCGTATGCCTGCCTGTGTCAGACGGAGGCGAAGGCATGGCCGAAGCCTTCACCGCGGCATTGGGCGGCGACATCATAACGACACCCGTACATGACCTGATGATGCGCCGCACCGAGGCATCATACGGCGTGACGGCCGACGGCACGGCCGTAATAGAAGCGGCAAAGGCCTGCGGACTGACCCTCGTCCGCAAAGACGAACGCAACCCCATGCGGGCCACCACATACGGAGTAGGCGAACTCGTGGCAGCAGCCGTCAAACGTGGTTGCCGCAATTTCATCATCGGTCTCGGCGGAAGCGGCACAAGCGACGCCGGCATAGGCATGCTGCGTGACCTGACGGACATACTTGCGCCACGCGGCGGCAACATCGACGACGCCCTTGCCGCCATAAAAGGACGGTGCAGCTTCACCCTTGCGTGCGATGTGGACAACCCTCTGCTGGGGCCTGACGGTGCGGCGGCCGTGTTCGGTCCGCAGAAAGGCGCCACGCCTGACATGCTGCCGCAGCTCGAACGCCGCGCCGAACGGTTTGCCCGCGCTGCCGCACTTCACTGCGGTTACGACCGCTCAGCATGCAGCGGAGCCGGTGCCGCCGGCGGTCTTGGCTACGCCTTCATGCAGTTTCTCGATGCCGTAATGCGCCCCGGAGCCGACCTGCTGCTCGACCTTGTACACTTTGACAGCCTGCTCGACGGTGCCGCATGCGTGATTACCGGTGAAGGACATGCCGACGGACAGACCCTTATGGGCAAACTGCCGCTCAGAGTGATGCGCCGCGCCGCAGACAAAGGCGTACCCACATGGCTGCTGGCCGGAAGCGTGACCGACCGCCGCAGCCTCATCGACGCAGGCTTCGCCCTGGCCGAAAGCATAACGCCCGGAGACATGAGCCTTGACGAGGCAATGAAAAAAGATGTGGCAAAGAGGAATCTGTATTCTGCAATCGTCAGAATACTGGACAACAACAACTTATAAGACAGCCGATAGCGGCGCAACCGTCAGCGGATGAATCTGCCCGTAAACTCACCTACCCTTTCGGCATATTCAGCCGGATAGTCATGAAACGACTCGGCATGCCCGCAGCCGGGCGTTATCCATATATCGTTAAAATGGCGGTACCGGCCGTCGGCCGACAGGCTTACCGGATTGGCATTATAAAGCCTGAACACCATTCCGGACGGCACATAACCGTCAGACGAGCCGTGTATGTACATCATCGGAGTCTCTTTCTTCACCAGCTGTCTTACAGGCGAGGCCTCACCGAACGTCCATCCGTAACGCAGCTTACACAACACGCTCGCGGCATAAAGCAAAGGGAAGTCCGGCAGACCGAACTGGTCAGCCAGCTGATAACTGAACTCGTCCCATACACTTGAATATCCGCAGTCTTCAACAATACATCTGACGCTCCGCGGCAACTTCTCTCCGGCCACATTCATCACCGTGGCCGCACCCATCGACACTCCGTGAAGCACAATACGCGGCCTGCCCGCATGACCGGCAAACATGCTGTCGGCCAGCTCTGCCCACCGCACCACGTCCTCACGGTCTTTCCATCCCATCTGTATTTCCGTGCCGTCGCTCAGGCCGTGGGCATACAGGTCGGGCAGCAGAACGTTATACCCCATATCGGCGTACATCTTCGCTAGAGGCAACATTCCTATGTGGCTGTCCTTGTATCCGTGTACGAGTATCGCCGTGCGGCCTGCGGAACGTCCGTTGCGGGCATATACGGCGTGACGGCGCCCGCCGCCGGCCATCGTGACAAACGTGTCGCGCAGCACCCCGGCAGACTTCATGCTGTCCACCCAGTGGCGCATGTAAGGATATTCGGCGAACATCCGCCCGTAGCGACGGGTCATGTCGCGGGCATCGGCTGCCGGTTTCAGGGCATAGTCAACCATGTACCAGCCGGCACCGAACGTAAGCAGCGTCAGCACGGCAAGCACGGAGACGGCGGTTATGATGATTTTCTTTTTCATAGGCAAAGCTTTGTCGGTATGCCGTACAGAGGCACGCCCCTGCGGTTAAAACCACTTTGAACGGCGTCGCCCGGCATCTGTCCCGTAGCCGTAACTGTAGCCGTAACGGTAAGCGTATATGGTTCCGGCACACCTCGTTCCGTTCAGTATCACCGACAGATTTTTCAGTCTGCCGCTCTTGTAAAGCTTCTCAAGGTCGGCAAGCATGGCACGTTCGAGCCTTCCGGCACGCACAACAAACAGCGAACGGTCAACATAATGTGAGACAATCGACGTGTCGGCAACGGCATCTATGGGAGGACAGTCAAGGAAAACATAATCATACCGCGACCTGAGTTCTGACAGAAGAGTCACAAAACGGTCTGAAGCCAGCAGCTCGGCAGGATTAGGCGGAATCGTGCCTGACGGCAGCACGTCGAGTCCTCTGCACTTATCACAAGGATATATTATCGAGTCAACACTGTCGGTATGCCGGCCGAGATAGTCGCTAAGACCCGGCTTGGGACTGCCGACGGTCATCGAGAGCGATGCCGTGCGCAGGTCGCAGTCTACGGCCAGCACACGCTTTTCCTTTATGGCAATGCTGGTTGCAATGTTCATTGCGAGGAAAGTCTTGCCGCTGCCGCTGTTGTATGAAGTAAGCATCTGCACGCTCGCACCGGCTGACGGAGCGGTCAGAAACTCGATGTTGGTGCGCACTATGCGGAACGCTTCGTTGATAAGGTTGTGGTTGCCCTGCTCTACCACTATGCCGTAGTTCTTTGCCTGCTGCGGCGTAAACTGCGCAATACCGCTTTTGGGCTCTTCCACGAGAGGAATCTCTCCGACAAGCGGAGCCGTTATCACGTCTTCCACGTCCTTGCGTCCGCGCACTTTGTTGTTGGTGGTCTCGAGCAGATACACCACGCCTGTCGGCAGAGCGAGACCTATAACGAGGGCGACAAGCATTATCACGCCCTTCTTCGGGGCAAGCGGAACATTGCTGCCGGTGGGCGACTTCACAATCTGAGTGTTGTCGGCCGTGAACGATTGTGACAGCTGATTCTCCTCCCTCTTCTGCAAAAGGAAAAGATATAGAGCCTCTTTCACCTTCTGCTGGCGCTCAACCGAGAGCAGTACTTTGGCCTGAGTGGGATTTGTTGAAATATCGGTGTTGGTCTTCTGCTCATAGTTCTGCAGGTGCGCGATGTGTGTAGACAAAGACACCATAAGGTTGTTGATTGAGTTAAGCACCGAGCGGCGCATCTGTGCGAGCGACTTGTCCATGTCCTGTATCAGCGGATTGTCGGCCCCACTGTTGGTTATCAGTTTGTTGCGCTCCAGCTGTAGGGCGTTATATTTGTCTATGAGGCCGTCAATCTTATCGTTGTCAAGGCCTACGTTGACGGGTATCAGCTGGTTGGTGTTCGCACGGCTCGCTATGAAGTCTCTGACATAACCTGCCACAGAGAGCTGCGTGTTGAGAGAAAGCAGCATGGCCGAGTTCTTGTCCGCCCGCTCCATCGACAGGCTGTAAGCCTTCTCTATGTCGGGCAGCATGTTCTTGCTCTTATATTTTGATATGTCGGTATCTACGTTGTCAAGCTCGCGCTCGATGATGGCAAGACGTTCGTCAAGAA
This sequence comes from uncultured Prevotella sp., assembly GCA_939792625.1. Lineage (GTDB taxonomy): Bacteria > Bacteroidota > Bacteroidia > Bacteroidales > Bacteroidaceae > Prevotella. Next base: position 3,105 of record CALNFG010000118.1, on the reverse strand, counting down.
AGCGTGTGGCTCCGGCTGTCACTTCGTTGCGGTTCTTCATCCACACTTTGTTGTAGATATCTATAACGGCCGCGAGTATGTCTTCCGCCCTGCGGGGCGACACATCCTGATAAGACAGGTCGAGTATGGTTGACTTCTTGTCGCTAATCTCTACCGAGAGACCGCCCAGAAAGCGGCCCGTGGCCGAAGCGTTGTCTACCTTGTGGACATCTATTTCGTCGTTGTCGGCCACGGCAGAGGCATAGTTTTTCTGTCTTTCTATGGTCAGACGGCCGAGCGGAGTGTTGACGGTCTGGCCCACATTGCACATCAGATTGGGTGAATGTTGTTCCTTGCCGTTCTTCACGAAGTCAGACATTTCCACCGTGCCGTCGCCCGTCAGCCCGAGACTTAACGAGGCTGTCTCGTCTTCGTCAAGGTCGCGGAACACCACCTTCACCGGCAAATCCCTGCCGTAAAGTGTCTTGTCGTAAAACGTACCGCGGGTGGTATAAGACACGTCAAGGTTGAGCTTGCGCACTACTTCTGCCATCACGTCAGGCGACTTGATGGCCGGAATCACGTTGTTAACGTTGGTGTTGTCGGCAAAAAAGCCGAAATCAACATAGTCGTTGAGCAACTGGTTAAGCACCGTTGGCTTGTCGTTGCGCTCAAGCACAATGATTGACGCATCGCGCCTGTACACGGGCTGCGTCTTCTTGATGTAAAGCACGGCTGCCAACAAAGCTGCTATGACGGTGACAACATACCACCGCCAATGGCTTACACACGATATAAGGATGTCACGTATGCTGATGTCAGCCGTCGGTTCTCCGACCGGCTGTATAGCTGTATTTTCTTCCATTATGTTTTGATTATGATATTCTGCCGCCACAGGCCGGCCGTACATGCCGGCAGAAGCCGGGCATGCCGCCCGTGACTTTGACGCACACACTGCGCCGTCAGCGCGGAGTTACGTAGACAACATCATTCTGCCGCAGGTAATAGGCCGGCGATGAATAGATGCTGTTTCCTGAACTAAGGTCTATACGGTAAGCCGTCCGGCGTCCGTTTTCCTGCCTTACCACCATCACTTTACGACGGTCGCCATTGCGGGTAAGGTCGCCGGCCATGCCTATGGCATCGAGAACGGTTATGCAGTCGCGGGTTATCATGAAGTTGCCGGGACGGTTTACCTCGCCCAAAACCGACAGCATAAGATTGTCAAACTCCACCGTAACGACGGCATCGGCAAGCAACTTGCTCTCGGCAAGCCTCAGTTTGAGCATCTTGGCCACACCGTCGCGCGTCTGTCCGGCAACATGCACGGTGCCCATTACGGGGAAGTCGATGTTCCCCGCACGGTCTATTGTATATACGGACAATCCCCGCCCGCCAATCGTGTCGCCGCCGGCCACACTGCCCGAAACAACCGGAAGATTGAAAAGAGCCGACAACTTGGGGTCACGGCTGCTCACCACGATGGATATTTTGTCGTAGGGCTGCAGTCTGATTTCCATCACCGGAGCCACAATCCCGGCACTGTCAGGCTGCATGTCCCGGAAATACGCAATATGCCTTGACGCCCCACACGAACACAGCATAACCGCAGAGATTATATATAAACCAACATGTTTCATCATAAGGGGGCTGAATCTTAATACCTTTTATTTCAAATATTTACGGTGCAAAAGTAAGGGTTTCTGACAAATATTAAAGTAAAAAGCATCGATTTAGCATAAATTTTAGGTTTTATTAAAAGTAATCCATGCGCCCTTACAGCCTCAACCTACCGAGGCAAAAGACTTATGCCGCTGCCGCGGCATAAGCCGGCAGACACGCCGCGGCCTCATCATCACCTCCTCGCGGCACTGACATTTATCTCCACGATGTCAGACACCACACGCTCACCGCCCTGCTTCACACAGACGTTGAACGTCAGCCGGCAGTTCTTCATGCGGCGCCCGGCCTTTACCGTGGCCGTGTATCTCACGCCCTTGCCCGGCAATATGCGCTCCACGTCGACAGGGCCCGACATGTAGACGTTCTTGTTGCCGGTGGTTTCGGTCACAGTGGGACTTACGTTGCGCACAACATTCTCCGTGCGGTTGTACACCTCAAAGACTATCCTGCCCGTCTCGCCGGCACTCAGCAGCCCGTCGCCGCTGTCGTCATAGAAGTGAGCCGAGCGCACCTCGAGCGGTCTGTCCGCACGTGCATGCGCCCCGCCGTAAAGGTCGCCGCCGTATCCGCGCCTCACGTCGCGGCCGTAATCATCGCCGCCTCCGCCACTGCCGGAGATGTCAAAGTCATAAAGCACATCGTCGCCACGCCCTTCGGGGTCGTATCCGCTGTCATCGCCGCCATAATAAGAGTCATCGTAACGGTAGTCATCACCGCTTCCGCCGGTGGCCGCCTCGCGATGGCGGCGGTATTTCTCGGCAAACTGCGCGTCGGCCTCAGAGCGCCGCTGTTCCACCTTCTTGTCGGCCTGCGCACCCAGGGCACCACCGACGGCCGCACCTCCGGCCATGCCCACGAGCGTGCCGATGTCGCTGCCGCGCGGTCCGCCGGTTATTCCGCCTATGGCCGACCCCACCACCGAGCCGAGCGTGGCACCGGCGTATGCCCCCGTACCGGTATATGTGCCACAGCCGCAAAGCAGCATGACGGCCGCCAGCGGCAGTATAACAGATTTCTTCATGACACCCTCCTTTTCTCTACGTTTTATGTGACAGGCCCCGCCCCCGTCGCCGCAAACACATCATGCGGCGGGGGCGCGGCCATATTCTGTGAGCAAAAATACAAAATATCGGCAACAAACCGCAGGGGAAGTTCCTAAAAATATGTAGGGAAACACCTAAAAAACAGGCCTGAAACATCCTGCCGGATGAGCCTGTCACGCCACCTTCGGCAACGCCTCCGAACGCTGTTTGCAACTCACTGATAACCAGTATGTTACTAAAAGCTTATCTTTTGGTCGGCAAAAGCTTACCTTTTGCGTTGTAAAAGGTAAGCTTTTGCCGACCAAAAGGTAAACTTTTGGGGTCATCCGCAAATGTGTTGGATGAAAAGAACTTTTACCGTAAAGACGAACATAAATTGAATACATCCAATGTAGGGACA
>CALNFG010000117.1 GCA_939792625.1 uncultured Prevotella sp. | reverse complement strand
TGTCATCACTGATAATAATTGTGTTGGCAGTGCCCAAGTCCATTGCAATCTCTTGGATAAATGAAAAAAATCCCATAATCAAACTAATTCATAATTGGCTTAATGTCGAACGTTGTTTCACAATGTATAATATTCATAAGATGCAATGCGCAATCTCTGAATTACCGCCCATGGCTCATAACCGTGAATGTATTGTAAGGCAGTGTGTCTGCCTGTGCTTTGAATATAATATCACGGTTATGGGTTATGAGCCGTAATTCGGTGAATTACGAATTGGCGAACCATTCATGTATTGCCGTGTCGTAATGGCTGCTTACTCCGAAAGCTCTTGTAGCCAGCATGCGGCGGTCTTCGATGTCGGTCTGTGCGCCTTTCTTGTTGAGAATGTCGAGAAGCACGCCATATTCTGCCTTGCTCGGCACGATAACCACATCGTTGAAGTTTTTGGCTCCGGCGCGTATAAGTGATATTCCGCCTATGTCGATTTTCTCTATGATGTCGGCCTCTGACGCTCCGCCGGCCACAGTCTGCTCAAAAGGATAAAGGTCAACGATAACCAGATCGATTTCCGGTATTTCGTATTGTCTCATCTGTTCGCGGTCGCCATCATTGTCACGGCGGCCCAATATGCCTCCGAATATTTTGGGGTGGAGTGTCTTTACACGTCCGCCCAGAATCGACGGGTATGTTGTCACGCTTTCCACTGCCTGACATTCATAGCCGAGTGACTCTATGAATTTCTGTGTACCGCCTGTCGACAAGAATTTTACTCCCTCTGCGTTGAGCTTTGCAAGCAGCTCGTCAAGCCCGTCTTTGTGGAATACAGAGATAAGGGCTGTCTTGATTTTTTTTGTTCCGGCCATATCTTTAGAATAACTAATTAGTTTTAGGCTGCAAAGTTAAGAAAAAAGGCTGACAGGGCAATATTATTTTTTTAAAAATTGGAATAATTGTTACTTTACACCGTTCGCTGTGCTGCCGTATGTTTTTCATGGAGTATTTCCGCCGCCGCAGGCATGACCGGATATGCCTGCAGGCGGCGGGATGTTTTTTGTCTTTTTATCTTATTCTCTTACATTCAAGTTTCATGTAGCCTTCCAGATATTCATTTTCCCAGTCTTCTTCATAAGTGTATTCCAATATGAGTTCCGTTTCGGTCAGGCGGGTTATTGTGATTTCGCTTTCCTCTCCTTCATTCTCGATAGTCAGCTTGTTGCCCGTTATGCTGTATTTGCCTGCACTGATTATGGGTGTTCCGTCAAAGTCGGAGCCGTTTATGCTGACATTACGGTTGTTGTCGAACGTCAGCATTATTTTCGTGTATTCTCCCTTATAACCCTCGCCGTCGTCTACGCCGTTTACTTTGTCCCATACATCGACGTATGTAGTCTGCCATGTTCCTACGATGTTTGCCTGAGTCGGCTCTTCGTTGTTGTCATCGTCGTCACTGCATGATGTAAGACCGGTCAGCATGAAAGCCGACATTAAGAACATGATAAACATTACATATTTTCCGGAGTGTAATGTTGAATTTTGTTTTTTCATTGTGGTTTGGTTTTATTAAAATGGTTTTACGTTATATATTTTTTACTTAAAGACTAAGGCAGTGGTCGATAAAATATTTTTACAAAGATATAAAAACATTGTGAAATATTGTTTCTGACATATTGGTTTTAACTAATATTAACTGCCGTATTGTAACTCTTTGTAATGTAATAATGTGGCGTATCGCCGTGTAATTTGATTTTCTTATACGGCGGTGCGCCACATTTTTATTGTGATATGTTGGCCGGAGTTTCTTAATCAACAATTTTTCCGTCAAACAGATGTATGGTCCTGTGTGCTATCTGCGCGTCATGTTCGTTGTGGGTGACCATCACTATGGTTGTCCCGTCAAGATTCAGTTCGGTCAGCAGACGCATCACTTCGGCCCCGTTCTTCGAGTCAAGGTTACCCGTGGGCTCGTCGGCGAGAATCAGTTTCGGGCCGAACACCACTGCGCGGGCTATCGCCGCGCGTTGCTGTTGTCCTCCCGAGAGCTGGTGCGGAAAGTGTTTTGCCCTGTGGCTTATGCCCATGCGCTTCATCACATCCTGCACTTTCTGCTTTCTTTCGGCCTTGCCCACGTTCAGATAGGTCAGCGGCAGTTCGATGTTTTCTTCCACGTTGAGTTCGTCTATGAGGTTAAAGCTCTGGAACACGAAGCCTATCTGTCCTTTCCTTATGCCCGTGCGGTCTTTCTCTTTCAGCATCGACACCTCCGTGCCGTCCAGCTCATACTGTCCGCTCGTCGGGTTGTCGAGCAGTCCGAGGATGTTCAGCAGTGTTGATTTGCCGCAGCCCGAAGGTCCCATTATGGCAACAAATTCACCGTCTTTCACTTCAAACGACACTTTGTCGAGTGCGATAGTCTCCACCTCTTCCGTGCGGAACGACTTGCATAAATTCTCTACTTTAATCATATTTGTTTAATTTTAGTTGACAGGTTACGAGTTGACGAGCAGACGAGAAAATTTGTCTTTACCGCTGAGTGCCGTTGTTTTGCGGCTTCCAAGTCAACAAAACTATTCTCCTTGTCTGCTTGTTTACTTGTTACTTGTCTGCTGTTAATGATTCATTCATTTTTCAAATATTTTACGGGATTGCCGTTGGCGGTCCTGTATGCGTCGGCTGTTACCGTGGCGGCGATGACAATCAGCACGACAGCTATGCCTGACATGAACAGCCACAGGCTCATGTCGGTCTTCACGCTGAACTCCTCCAACCATTTGCCGGCCACTATCCGTGACATCACCGCGCCGGCCGTTGCCGACGGAACGGCCATCAGCAGCACACCGCGCAGCATCAGGCGGAGTACGTCGCGGGTGCTTGCACCGTTCACTTTGCGTATCGCTATCTCCTTGCTTCGCCGCTGCATCTCGTCGTTTACGTAGCCTATGAGACCTAACAGGGCGATGAGAAGGGCGCAGAGTCCTGCTATGCTGACCGATGAACGGAAGTTCTTTATCGCGTCATAGTTGGCGTTCAGCTGCCTCTGGTAGCTGTCAACTATGATGGTGTTGGCCGGGTACAGCCGTTGCAGACGCCGCTGTACGGCCTGCATGTTGTCCGTTGTCAGGTCGTGGAACTTCAGCAGGAAGAAGCTGGTATAGCCGTCATAAGGGTCGGCGTAGAACATCATCGTGGGGCGGTCGTCGTCATCCAAAGCCGTGCTTGAATGGAAGTCGTCGTATATTCCCACGATGGTGAACAGGTCTTTATAGGTTTGGCTGTGCTCCGTTACGAGGATTTTGCGGCCTATCACGTCGTTCCATCCCTTTTCGTTTTTCAGCTTTTGGGCGAAGTCGGGGCTTATCATAATCTCCCTCAGGCTGTCGCTGTGGGCGTTGAAGCCGCGCCCCTGCCTGATTTTTATGCCCGACATGTCGAAGTAGTTGGCGCCCGCCATGTACAGGTCGTTGGCGTTAAACAGCTCTTCTCCCGTCTCCGGGTCAACTATGTTGTTGCCGCTGACGTTGCTGTACATGGGGAATGTCACCTGAGTCCACGTCTCAATCTCCGCCATTTTGTTAAGCTCCGTCACCATTGCCCGGCGTTCTTCGCCTTTGATATGTCCGACATTTATTATCGCCAGGCGGTCGTAGTCATAACCGAGGTCGAAGTTCACCAGCTTTGAATACTGTCTGTTGACAACAAGCAGCAGGCATACGAGGAAGCTGACGAACACGAACTGCACGGCCAGCATCGTCAGTTTCCACCACCGTCGGTTCTCCGTGAAGCCGCGGAATGCCGTCGTCACGGGCACTGCGTTGTATATCTTGCCGGGCAACATGGCGCTGATGAAGAATACGACGGCCAACAGTACGACGAGTACCAGCACGCCGCTGTTGGTGAACAGGTCGGTCACCGGCGCAGACAACAGCGTCTCTATCGAGCCTTTGCAGACATATATCAGTGCCCCGGCCAGTATCAATGCCACTGCGATATGCACCAAAGCCTCGCTTACGGTAATGCCGAATATGTTTCCGGGCATGGCTCCGTAGCACTTCCTTACCGCCATTTCGCGCGTCTTTGTGACGGTGTTTCCCATAACGATAAGCAGATAGTTGAGTACACTTGCGGCCAGAACTACGGTGGCGAGAATGAGCATCACGGGCAGCATCTGCTTCGCGTCGCTGTTCTCGTAGTGGTATTTTGATATGGAGGTGAACTTTAACGAGAAGTCAATGTCGCCTTTTTTCAGTTCTGCCAGAAATGTGCTTACAAGCTTTTTTATCGTCGCGTCAAACTCGCCTGATTCCGGATGGCACCCTTCTTTCACTTTGATGAACGACCAATAGCGGTCGTTGCCCATCAGATTGTCTTGTCCGTCATAACCGAAATGTCGCTGTGTCGTCATCGAAAGCATCACGTCAAAGTCGTGAAAAGTAGAGTTCCGTGGAAAGTCTTCGTACACTGCGCCGACAGTCATCACAAGTCCCGGAATGGTAGTACATTCTAATTTGCGTCCTATCACGTCGCCGCCCATGCGTTCGGCCATTGTCCGTGACACCAGGCAATAGAACGGCTTTGCGAGTACATCGTCGGCGTCGCCCTTCAGAATCTCGGCCGGAAACACCTTGAAGAAGCACGAGTCAACGGTGCATACGTTGCCCCTCACTCGCCGTTCCGTGTCTGTATTCATTTCTTCATCGATACATAAGGGGTTTATTCTCGTTGCAGTCTCTATTTGTGAGAAATGTTTTTTCAGTATCGGAGCAACGCCTCCGGGCGTGTTCCCGTATATAGACTCAGGTTCGGAGCCTCTCTGTATTTTCTCGCTTATGCGGTAAATGCGGTCGTGGTCGGGGTAACACGTGTCGTATTCATGCTCGAAACACAGCTTGGCAATCAGCACCGAAGACAGTGCGAAGCCCACGCCGAGACACAATATCTTGACGAAATTATGCTGTCCCCGTCGTGGTAGGTTTTTCAATGCTTGTTTGATATTGTTCATTTTTGATGCCGTTGTTGATTTAATTAAACTTTAATTTTTGATACGTTTGTATTTTATTGATTATCAACAGTTTATCTGTGGCCTTGCAAAAGACCGTCTTTCAGGGTGTAAAAGGTTACCTTTCAGCCGCTCAAAGATAACCTTTTGCGGCCTGAAACCTTACCTTTTGCGGAACTATAATTTTTGTCCCGTTTCATCATCCCTCTTAATCCACTAAATCAAATCTCCTCGTCTGCTCGTCACTTGTCAACTCGTCTGCTCCAAAAAATTACTCTTGTTTGATGTTCTTTACGGGATTTTCCCTTGCGGCTATTCGGCTCTGCACGGCTACTGCGGCAAAACTGATTAGCAGTACGATGATGCCCGAAGCTATAATCCACGGCCACCACACAATGCGGTAACTGTATTGCGCAATCCAGTTGCTCATGAAATGCACCGTTACCGGCACTGCCATGACGAACGCGATGCCCACGTAGGCGAGGAAAGAACGTATGAGGCGGCGCTGTATCTGGCTGTCGGTGGAGCCGAACACCTTGCGCACGGCAATCTCACGCGCCCTCTGCTGTATGAAGTAAGTCGACATGGCCACCAGTCCGAGCAGGGATATTACGATGGCGACGATGGCGAAGAGCGACACAATCTTCGTAGTTCGGATTTCGTCTTTAAACTCGTCCTCTATCTGTTTATCGACAAACGGAGGACCGTATTCTTTTATTTCCTCGTGGAATACCTGCTTGTATATGTCTTTGATTTTTGCGTATGCCTCCACCGGGTCACCCTCAACGTTTATCGTAATGTCGGTGGGCGACTCTATTTTGTCGGTTACCAGTATCAGTATCGGGCGTTGCGGCATCAGTATCGAGCATACACGTATGTCGTTGATGACGCCTCCGAACTGCGGATTCTGCGGGAACATGGACAGCTTGCCGGCGTCATACCTGTCGCTTATATGCGTGTCCGTCGGTTTCATGTGCAGCGCTTTCATGGCCATGTCGTTAAGATATATTATGCTGTCGCCCTCCGCGTGGCGGTCGTGTTTCAGGCTGATGCCGTATATTTCCATAAATCCGGGTGTGGCGTAAAACAGTTGCAGTGGCGTATAGTCGTTGTCGCCTTTCAGCTTCACGACGTTGGTGTTGCCGCCGTCGGCAGGTGTTCCCGTCGATGCAGCCACTGCCTTTACTTCCGGCAGGTTGCGTATCCGGTCAATGAACAAGTCCGTTTTGCCGCCCGAAAAGTTCATTCCGCAATATATCGTGATGTTGTTCTCCGTCTTGAAGCCCAACGGAGCCTTGACCAGATGCACCACCTGCATCGACATTATCAGGGCACAGGCCAGCATGGTGATGGTTATCACGTTCTGCACGGTTATGAACACGTGCGAGAACACCATCTTTGTTTGTTTGCGGAACGTGCCGCGCACCACCTCAACGGGTTTCACTTTCGACAGTATCGCTGCCGGAAGCATGCCGGCGACGAGGCTCACCGCGACGGTAAAAACCGTGATTACGGCCAGCCCTTCGGGGCTGGCCAGCGGAGCAAGGCTGATTTCGGTGTCGAGCAGACGTCCCGCGTATGGCGCCGAGGCGTAAGCCAGGGCCGTGGCAACGGCGAGCGCCAGCAGGCACATCACGAGCGACTCGAAGAACATGTTGGTGCTTACCTGCACCTTGCTGCACCCGAATAGGCGGCGCGTGGCCATTTCTCTCGCGCGATAACCGCTCTGCGCCACGGTCAGGTTGATATAGTTTATTATCGAGAACAGCAGTATTGCCAGCGCCACGGCTGCCAGTATGCTCACCAGCTTGAAGTTGCCGAGGTGCATGTAGGAGGGATAATCGTGTCCGGAGAAGTACATCTTGTCGAGCGGAATGAGAATGGGGCTGAACTTTAAAAAGTCTTTTTCTTCTGTCGGACTGAACGTCCTGAACAGCTTCTGCACGTCTTTCTCTTTCTGTCTGAAGTCGCATCCCTCGCGCACCTGTATGAAAGCGGCCGCCGTAGTCCAGCTTGCTACCATTGGGAAATACTCGTCCGTGTCGCTCGGATTCTGTTTATCGCGGTACGAGAAGTCTATTATTGCGTCGATGTCCTTGTCTATTATGGTGTTGTCGAAGTCTTGTACCACCCCCGTTATGCGGAAATGCAGCGAGTCGCGGCTTACTACCGCGCGTCCCACAACGTTGTCGGTGCCGAACATGCGGCGTGCGAAGCTCTCCGTGACCACCATGTTGCCCCGGCGGTCGAGGCACGTGC
>CALNFG010000116.1 GCA_939792625.1 uncultured Prevotella sp. | reverse complement strand
ACACAAAAAAGAACTGAACCCCAATATCCGCCTCATCAGAACACGGGAAGAGACATAAGCTGGCGCACAAGCGTCATGGCAATACGGCGCTGGCCTTTGTCGCTCGGGTGAAGCAGGTCTGACGAAGGGTCGCGGAAATAAGACTGTTGTGCCTTGACCATAGGATTCATTCCGCTAACTGAATTAAGGTCAATCACAGGCACACCCCACACGTTGCCGGCCTCTTTTACAGCACTGACGTATGCGTCAAAATATTCCCCGCATAAGTTCTGCCAGCTTTCGTCGGGCTGAATGTTGGTGGGACCGAACGCGGCGGCGGCACGGTGAATGGGCGTAAGCAACACTATCTGCTTATCCGGGAAAAACGTCTTGAGATACTGCATTGCGATATTTATCCTGCCTTTAAACGTATCGCCGTCCACTGAACAGACACGGCGCTTACGCCGGTACACCTGCTTCTGGCCGTGTACGGCTGCGGTAACAGTGTCCTCGGTTTCGTCATACCAGCGCCCGAGAGGTACTCCGGCATTAAAGTCGTTTGTACCGATGAACACCGTTATGGCGTCGACACTGTCACCATGCTCTTCTTTTAACCGCCGTGCCTGGTTGGGAATGTCGTTCCACTGCCGTCCGCTGATGCCATATACATACGGCGTTATGCCGAGCCACTCCTGCAGATAGTTCCAATACTTCTTGGGCACATCACGGCTGTTGTTGTTCGGATCTGTCATCGAATCACCCAAAAAGCCCACGCGCCGCCCCTGCCAGGGATGGCAAGAGGCACAGTTCTGCACGCCACATGCCGGCACACCTGCGACAGTACAGACACCGATGTTTTGTTTTTCTGTCGGCTCATTGTCAGACAAAGATGTCTGAAAGCCCGTCTGACTTGCCACAGCCGGCACGCAAGTCAGAACAACCAACGATAGTAAAAAAGTCTTATTGTTCATAGTAGTTTCGTTTTAACGGCCGTAAAGTTAGTTATTTTCAGCCGTTAAATATCACACATTTCACAATTTTTGCTTACATTTGCCAAAAGAAATACAATAAGAACAATGAGATACCTCAACCCGAAAGCAGACCTGACGTTTAAGAAAGTATTCGGCGAACATCCCGATCTGGTAATAAGTTTCCTCAATGCCCTGCTCCCGCTTGAGCCTGACGAGGAAATAAAAGACGTGGAATACCTCAATCCCGAACTCGTTCCGCAAAACCCGTTCAGGAAAGACAGCATTGTGGACGTGCGCTGCCGTGACATCAACGGACGGCAGTTTATCGTGGAAATGCAGATGATGTGGACATCCGCATACAAACAGCGCGTACTTTTCAATGCATCGAAAGCATACGTAAGCCAGCTCGAAAAAGGCGGCGACTACGAACTGCTGCAACCTGTATATTCACTGAATCTCGTCAACGACACATTCTCTGAAAGTACGGAATATTACCACGATTTCCGCATTGTAGAAACAGCCGAGACACGCGAAGTCATCGAAGGCCTGCGCTTCATCTTCATCGAACTGCCCAAATTTACGCCCAAAAACTACGGTGACAAAAGGATGCAGGTATTGTGGTTACGCTATCTTACAGAAATAAACGAACATACTCGCGAAGTGCCACAGGAACTCATGGAAAATCCGGACATAAACAAGGCCGTAACACAACTGGAAGAATCGGCCTTCACCGAAGCACAGTTGCTCGGATACGACAAATTCTGGGATATTATCAGCACCGCAAAAATGCACATCAGCAGCTCCCGCCGAGAAGCACATGAAAAGGGATTTAAGGAAGGACGCGAAGAAGGAATGAAGGAAGGACGCGAAGAAGGGATGAAGGAAGGACGCGAAGAAGAACGACTTAAAAATGCCCGTAAAATGAGAGCCAAAGGATTTACCATAGAAGACATCGCTGAGATAACAGGACTGGCAAAAGAAAAGATTGAAAAGCTATAACTCTGCACAACACATCTTTTACGCTGAGCTTCTTTTATTTCAACAAGAACAAAAGCTGTGCTAAATAAAACAAATTCATCTGTTTTTATTTTGCACAATGCCTGACTTGCGTTATCTTTGCAAAATACAAAACAATAAAGACAAACAAAATGGACATCGGAGACAAAGCTCCTGAAATACTGGGGCACGACGAGAACGGAAACGAAATAAGACTGAGCGACTTTAAAGGCAAGAAACTCGTTTTATATTTTTATCCTAAAGACCTGACATCAGGCTGTACCACAGAAGCTTGCAATCTGCGCGACAACTATGGTGTATTGAAAGAGCAGGGATTCGAAGTTGTGGGAGTAAGTGTCGATGACGAAAAGAAACACCAGCGGTTTATAGCAAAAAACGAATTGCCATTCCATCTCATAGCCGACACAGACAAAACACTGGTCGGACAGTTCGGCGTATGGGGCGAAAAGAAAATGTACGGACGCACATACATGGGTACATTCCGTACAACATTCATCATAAACGAAGACGGAGTGATTGAGCGTGTGATAACCCCCAAAGAGATTAAAGTGAAAGACCATGCACGGCAGATTTTACAAAACAAATAATAACATCATAGCTCAATACACATAAGCACAACAGACAGACCGGAAAAATCAGACCCAACCTTATTGTATATCAACAACACCTCCGCACGGTATTAAACAAGAACAACACCGAAGGAGAGTTAAATTTTAACACTATGATAAACCAACAATTATTACATCCTGAAAGCATTGTGGTTGTGGGCGGCTCCAACAATGTCCACAAACCCGGAGGAGCTTTGGTACGCAACCTGATAAACGGCGGATACAAAGGCACTCTCAGAATCATCAATCCCAAAGAAGACGAGGTGCAAGGCATCAAAGTGTTCCATGACGCGTCAGAAATTCCTCCTACCGACTTGGCAGTCTTGGTTATACCGGCAAAGATGTGTCCCGACTGTGTCGAGCTGCTTGCCAGCCAGAAAGGAGTGAAAGCTTTCATAATTATCTCTGCCGGATTCGGAGAAGAAACAAAAGAAGGTGCCATACTTGAACAACACATCATTGACACATGTGAGAAATATGGAGCAGCCCTTATCGGGCCGAACTGCATCGGCCTGATGAATTCATGGCATCACAGCGTATTCACCAAACCTATACCAACATTACATGAAAAAGGCGTAGACTTTATAAGCGGCTCAGGAGCTACAGCCGTATTCATCCTTGAATCTGCCGTGATAAAGGGGCTTCCCTTCAATTCTGTATGGAGCGTCGGCAACAGCAAGCAGATTGGCATTGAAGACGTTTTGCAGTATATGGATGAAAATTTTGATCCCGAACACGACTCACGCATCAAACTTTTATATATCGAGAACATCAATAATCCAGACAAACTGTTACAGCATGCAAGCTCACTGATACGCAAGGGCTGCCGTATCGCTGCAATAAAAGCCGGAAGCAGTGAAAGCGGAAGTCGTGCAGCATCATCGCACACAGGAGCCATAGCCAGCAATGATTCAGCCGTAGAAGCATTGTTCCGTAAGGCCGGAATCGTAAGATGCTTCTCAAGAGAAGAATTAACAACGGTCGGTTGCATATTCACACTTCCGCCGTTGACAGGCCGGAACTTTGCAATAGTCACACATGCTGGAGGCCCAGGCGTAATGCTGACAGACGCGTTGTCTAAAGGCGGACTGAATGTTCCGAAAATAGAAGGACCTGAAGCTGATGAGCTGAAAAGTCTGTTGTTCCCCGGTTCTTCTGTTTCTAACCCGATAGACATACTTGCAACCGGAACACCCGAACATCTCGGACTTGCTATTGACTACTGTGAAAACAAATTCAAAGATATTGATGCAATATTCGTAATATTCGGTACACCCGGCCTTGTACAGCTCTATGAAGCATACGACGTGCTGCATAAGAAGATTCTTGAATGCAAAAAACCTATCTTCCCGATACTTCCATGCCTTAACACGGCTGGTCCCGAAGTTGCCGAATTCCTGAAGAAAGGGCATGTAAACTTCAGTGATGAGGTAACGTTGGCTACTGCATTAACACAAGTGATGAAGACTCCCAAGCCAGCATCCGGTGAGATAGAACTGTTCGGAGTAAATGTACCACGCATACGTGACGTGATCAACAGCATTGAAGGCAACGGATACATATCTCCAGAACATGTACACGAGCTGTTCGAGTGTGCAGGCATTCCGATGGTACCTGAGAAAGTAAGCTCAGACAAGGACGAACTCATTGCCTTTGCCGAAAAAGTAGGTTATCCGGTTGTAGCAAAAGTGGTAGGCCCAATACACAAGAGTGACGTGGGCGGAGTGGCCCTCAACATAAGGACAGCCGAACATCTGGCTCTTGAATTTGAGCGTATGATGAAGATAGAAGGCGCCACAGGCATTATGGTACAGAAGATGCTGAAAGGCCGCGAGCTGTTCATCGGAGCAAAATACGAGCCAAGATTCGGCCATATTGTACTTTGCGGACTCGGCGGAATATTCGTAGAAGTACTTAAAGACGTATCAAGCGGTTTGGCTCCTTTATCTTACGAGGAGGCTTATTCCATGATTCATTCTCTGCGCACTTACAAAATAATAAAAGGCACAAGAGGACAAAAAGGTGTCAACGAAAAGAAATATGCCGAAATCATAGTGCGTCTGTCTACCCTCCTGCGTTTCGCCACAGAAATAAAGGAGATGGACATTAACCCGCTGCTTGCCGACGAAAATGATGTCATTGCCGTCGACGCAAGAATCAGAATAGAAAAAGACTAAAAGGCAGGAAACAACCTGTATCGTAAAACAAGCAGAAAAGTTAAAGCCGCTAAAACCGTATGCCGGTATCCGGACAGCGGCTTTAACTTTTACTTATAAACACAGACCTGGACATAAAAGCCACCTAACAATCACAGAAATGAAAATATTAGTCATCGAAGACAATGCCGATCTGCGCGAAGTAATCGTACGTTCGCTGGAAAAAGAACGGTATGTCGTCGAAGCCGCACCTGACTATTCAACAGCCAGAACAAAAGTATTCATATATGAATATGACTGCATCCTGCTCGACATCATGCTGCCCGACGGCAACGGACTAAACCTTCTACGCGAGCTTGCCGACCGCGGCAAACGCAACAATGTGATTATAATATCAGCCAAAGACTCAATCGAAGACAAGGTAAACGGTCTTGAACTTGGCGCCGACGACTATCTTGCCAAACCGTTTCATCTTGCCGAACTGCATGCGAGAATAAAGAGCGTGATGAGGCGCAACGCACAAAACGGGGAACGTAACATAAAGTTCGGCAACGTAACAATACATCCCGACACATTCAAAGTAGAAGTCAACGGTAACGACATTGAGCTGGGACGCAAGGAATATGACATACTGCATTACTTCATCAACCGCGCCAACCGCCTCATTGAAAAGCAGACACTGGCCGAAGCCGTATGGGGAGACAACATTGACCAGGCTGACAATTTTGATTTCATATACGCACAAATGAAAAACCTGCGCAAACGGCTGAAAGCCGCAGGAGCCGACATTGAGATAAAAACCGTTTACGGATTCGGATACAAACTAATTCAGACAAACAAGTAACAGAAAAGGATACAGTCCGCAGACAACTGTAAAACATCCATGAAACTGCAAAATGTCATAACGTTCCGTCTGTCTATACTCAAAGCCGTGAGCATAGCCTTGTGGGCTGTCTGCTTCTATTTCGCAATAATAAAAGAAATCAACAACGAGACAGACGAAAGTCTAACAAACTATGCCGAAACACTAATCACCGATTATCTTGCCGGAATCAGCATGCCAATGTCAAACGAAACGGGCGACAACCGTTATTACATACGCCCCGTATCAGCCGACCATGCTTCACGTTACCAACACATTAAATACAAAGACAGGGAAATGTTCTTCAAGGACAAGAACAAATATGAGCCTGCGCGGACACTTACCTACATATTCAAAACCGACAACGGGCAATACTGCGAACTTGTTGTCTTTACCACAACAATAGACAAAAAGAACCTGAAACAGGCCATACTTTACTGGCTTATGGCACTTTACGTAGTGTTATTGCTGGGTATCACCGCTGTAAACCTTTGGACGGTGAGCCACAGCATGAAACCTCTTAAAAACCTGCTCGACTGGTTTGACGCTTACAAACTGGGACAGAAAGGCAAGCCTCTTGACGTAAAGACTGGCATAACAGAATTTAAAAAACTAAACGAGGCCGTGAAACGCAGTGTGGAGCGCAATGAGCGGCAATACGAACAGCAAAAACTCTTCATCGCAAACGCCTCACACGAGATGCAGACTCCGCTTGCGGTGTGTACAAACAGACTGGAAATGCTGCTTGACGACGATAATCTCAGCGAAAGCCAGATGGAAGAAATAATCAAGACATTGCGCACGCTGAAGAGCCTGTCGGCCACAAACAGGTCGCTGCTGCTGCTCTGCAAAATAGACAACGGCCAATTTCACAATCGCGTAAAAGTAAATCTTAACGGCATAATCGTCAGAACACTTCCCGACCTTGAGACCGTCTACGGCCGCAAAAGGATTACGGTGAGCCGCCATTTCAGCGAAGATACCGTAGCCGAAATGGATGAATCGCTGGCCAACGTACTGCTGTCAAACCTGCTGAAAAACGCTTTTGTCCATAACACCGACGGCGGCTCGATAAGAATCTTTACTGACGGCGGCTCGCTTACTGTGGCGAATACGGGTGCATCATCACCTCTTGACGAGAACAAAATATTCGAACGTTTCTATCACTCGGCCGACAAGAAATCGTCCACCGGCTTAGGACTGGCCCTGGTAAAAGCTATATGCAACCTATACGGATTCGGTCTGGAATACCGCTTTGAGAACAACATGCATACTTTCAACATAAATACGCGCATGGCATAAAAACATGCCTCCGCGACAAGAAAAAAGACAGGGAAAAGGCTCTTATTTCTTAAAATCAGTTAAATACCGGCATGTTTCTCTCTTTTTCAGATTCTTTTCAGAAACACATCCCACCTTTGCATCAGAAACAACGGCAAACCGGCGGCAGACAATAACCGCACGGGATGCATGACAAAAAACAGAAAACATGATTAATAACCCTAAAAAACGTAAGATTATGAAAAGAATCATCCAGACCGCAGTAGTAGCATTAGTTTGCCTCGTAGCATTCCAAGTAAACGTATTGGCAGATAATGACAAGCCCGTAAACATCACCCAGCTGCCTGCCACGGCACAGCAGATAATCAAGAAGCACTTCTCCTCAAAGAAGGTGGCTTTGGCAAAACAAGACGCAGGACTGTTTGAGAAAAGCTATGATGTAGTATTCAACAACGGTGAAAAAATAGAGTTCGACCGCAAGGGCAACTGGACAGAAATAGACTGCAAGGCATCATCTGTACCGGCAGGACTCGTAC
>CALNFG010000115.1 GCA_939792625.1 uncultured Prevotella sp. | reverse complement strand
CGCTATGCTGTCCGCCTCGCGGTGGTAGCCGTATTTCTGTTTCAGCTCGCGCATGCTTTCGAGTATCTGTATCTTTGTCTCGATGCCCACGATGGTCTTTTCTGCCGAGAAGGTCAGAGCCTTTTCCCATATCCTGTTTGCCTCGGCCTCGCGCCCGTCTTTCAGGTAGAGTTCGGCCAGCCGCCCGTAAGTCCACGGCATGGGGTAAGTCTCGATAGCTTTTTTCAGGTAAGCCTCGGCATATTCCTTGTCCGTGTTCTTATACACTTCGCCTATCACGTCGTATATGTGCGCTTGGTCTTGCGGCTTTATCAGCCTTATGTATGGTATACATCTGTCCAGATAGTATATGGTGCTGTCGGTGCATCCGTTCCACATCTGCGCCACGGCAAGATTGGCGTAGGCGTATGCCGTGTAGTTGCTGTTGCCCGTGGCAATGGCAGCCTCAAGCGCCTTTTTGCAGTAATGTATGGCCAAAGCGTACTCGTTGCTGTTAATGTTGTACATGTTCAGCATCTCGTATATCCTGTATTTCAGGTCTTGGTCGCCGAGCCTTTCGGCTATGTCCTCCGCCGTTTTCATGCAGGTTGTTGCCGTCCTTATGTTCTGCCGCCCGTAGTTTGTCGTGCTTTTGTAGTAGTACGCCTCGGCCAGCATCTTCATGTCGCCGCTGTTTTTGCAGTGTGCTATGCAGAGGTCTATCAGCGAGTCGTTCTTTATCTCCATGTCGAGCTTGTACATGGCGCGCACTTTCAGCAGGTTGCGGTATGCCGCGTCGTCGCCGTTCAGCCCGCCGGTGTCCATGCGCTCTATCATCGCGAGCGCCGCCGAATCTTTGTTGGCGGTTATGAGCGAGTCTGCCCGGCACAGCTGTCTGCGGGCGGTTGAGGCTCTGCCGCATCCTTGCAGAAGCATCGCCGCGAGTGCGATTACGTAAAGACCGATTCTGAGTGTGTTCATATTCATGGGATTCAAGTTGATGCAAAAATACTGAATTTTTGTTTAACTTCACAGTCAGCGGCAGATTATTTTGCTACATTTTAAGGACTGTTTCAGATTTATGTAAGACTTAAATGTCTGTAAACCAGTGTTTTAACAAAATAACCGATGTAGCAGGGGCTGAAAGATTGTCGGCGGAATATTTGCATTTGGCTGCGGAATTTCATAACTTTGCTTACGTAATAATTTTAAATATGATGCCTATGAAAGCTATACATTTATTATTATCAGCGTTGTTGTTCTTTCCGTTGGTAACTTCTGCACAGTCTGATGACAAGCCTATTAAAGCTCCTGAGCCTGTAATCAGCGGAGTGATAGACGGTCATGAATATGCAGACCTCGGTCTGCCGAGCGGCACTTTGTGGGCAACATGCAACGTGGGAGCAGAGACTCCAACCGAGACCGGAATACTTGTGTCTTGGGGCGAATTGGAGCCTAAAGACGAGTATATTTGGGAAACATATAAGTATTTTGAAGAATTTGTGCTAAATGAAAACGGATTTTACGATGTGATTTGTACCGATATAGGTCAGGATATTTGCGCAACAGAATATGATGCGGCTTGCAAGCATTGGGGGAGTAAGTGGCGCATGCCTAATTATGATGAGATAAAAGAGCTGCGTCGTAATTGCTGGTGGCTGCTTGTTGAAGAAGAAGGCGTTTTGGGTTTCAGATTCTATGGACCTAACACGAACAGCATTTTCATGCCAATTTATGTAGGATATAATATAGGTGAAGATGAACTTTATTACAATGATGCTTTTTATTGGAGTGGAAGTGAGTTTGAAAATAATAATGAATCAGAAAAGAGTAAGACTCGTGCGTGGATGTTCTTTTTTGACAGAAGTGGAGTAAGTGTTATTAACAGTCCTAAATGGGCAGGTTTGGCTATTCGTCCGGTAGTTAACCGCAGTCAGCTTACAGATATAGGTCAGGTGATGACAGAAAACTATGCCTGCGTTTCATATTCGGACGGTCAGATAACCATTCATGCGAATGTGACGGTAAAAGGCATTGACGTATGGGGCATAAACGGGACAAAAATGCTGTCGGTAAGCAATCCGGAGAAAACGGTAAGTGCCGCAAATCTGTCGCCCGGAGTCTACGTTGTGAGGCTGACGGGAAACAATAAAATAATAAGAACGCAGAAAATCGTCGTGAAATGACATCGGAGCCTCTGAAAACTGAAAGAAAAAGCAGAGGTTTATGTTACGATGCAGCACAAACAGACGCTGTAGCGTCGGTATCCGTAAGCAAAACGACAGTTTATGGTTACAGTTGTAAAAGGCCGTCTTTCGTCCTGCAAAAGCTAACCTTTCGCAGGGTAAAAGCTAACCTTTCGCAGGGTAAAAGATAAGCTTTCTTTGAGCAGCTTTTAGCTTTTGGGGCAGACAAGTAACAAGCAGACGGGCAGACAATGAGGGTACCATGCTGTGTGAGTGTTTTTTACAATATGGCTGTTTATGTCCGCGCGTTCCTAAATAATGTGTTCATACTGTTAAGCCAAACGACATGCAGATTTCAGGGACGTGCGGACTGAGGCAGCGAATTGGATTTTAAGATTAAAAATTAACGATAAAAAAAAGTGTAAACATCCAACGGAAACTTCTAACGGAAACATCCAATGTAGGGACATAATTTATTATGTCCGCACGCCACGAAGAGGCGTATGTTGTTGATATCAGTATTTGTATGAATACGTTCTTTCAGAACGTGCGGACATAATAAATTATGTCCCTACGGTGAGTGAATGGCAAATTAACGATAAAAATAAAGTGTAAACATCCAACGGAAACTTCTAACGGAAACATCCAATGTAGGGACATAATTTATTATGTCCGCACGCCACGAAGAGGCGTATGTTGTTGATATCAGTATTTGTATGAATACGTTCTTTCAGAACGTGCGGACATAATAAATTATGTCCCTACGGTGAGTGAATGGCAAATTGACAGTTAAACCCTAAAAACATGCAGACTATGAAGATGAAGAACTACCTGATGATGTTGTGTGTTGCGGCGGCCGTCATGACGGCATTGCCCGCAACGGCGCAGAGCTACGAGCCTTTTGTGCCTGTATATTGTTCGGCAGGCTACGGCGGCAGACCCGTTGTGGCGCCCGTAAGCGAGATAACGTTCTCGTTTTACGGCAGTCTGGCGGGAAGCGACGGCGCCACGGGCCGCATAATGCGCGGCGACGAGATAATGGCCGAGGGGCCGATAGAGGTGAGCAACTACGCGGGGCAGAAGCGCACCCAGAGCTTTGCCACGATACGCTTCGACGGCGAGCTGCTGCTGCCCAAGGGGTATGACTACACGGTGGTGGTGCCCGAGGGCGTGCTGTGGTTTGAGGACAACCCGTCGGTGAGGAACGCCGAGCTGACGGCTGACTTCACGGTGCCGGCCGCAGTGCCGCCCGCCGACCATTCGATAAAGGACGGCTCGGCTGTGGCCACGCTCGACGACGGGCTGAACAGCGTGACGTTCTACTACCGCATAGAGACGAAAGACCTGGGCGATACGCGGGTGACGCTGCTGCGCGAGGGCGTGCCCGTGAGGACGCTGCCCGCCAAGACTACCTACGACTGGGACCTGGGGCAGACGTGGGTGGTTTCGGAAGAGCCGCTGCACTTCGAGAAGGGCGTTGACTATTCGCTGGTGCTGCCGGCGGGCAGCGTGAGCGCGCTTTACCGCGACGACATCGTGAACGAGGAGCTGAGGATAAACTTCACGGGCGACTACGCCGAGCCGCTGCCCGTGATAAACTGGACGTGGTGCAGCCTGTTCGACGAGAGCGACCTGAGCTGCATCGGCGACGTGAAGCTGTATTATGACAGGGCGGTGAGCGTGATGCCGGGCAAGATGGTGAGGATATACGAGAACAACGGCCGTCTGGACAATCTGCTGGCTGAGGCCGAAGCCGAAACTGAAGTGACGCGCGAGGACGGTCTATGGGTGGTGACGGCGCGCTTCGGCGGCGCCGACCTGTCGGCATACAGCGGCTACGCGCTGGTGACGCCTGACGACATGGTGGTGTCGGCAGACGGCGAGATGGCCGTGGGCAAGGGCAGCGTGACGCCCTTCGGCACCACCACGGGCATAGGCACCGCCGCTGAAGCGACGGACGCGCCCGCGGTGACTGCCGGCAAGGGCTGCATCATTATTAATAATGTGAAGCCCGGCGACCGCATCGACGTATATACCGCCGCCGGCATGCACGTAACCTCGTTTGCCGCCGACACTGACAACGCACGCATCGGCGTGCCCGGAAAAGGGATTTACGTGGTAAAGGCAGCACGCAAACCCGCGCAGCGCATCTGCGTGAATTAAACGAGGATGTGTAAAAATGGAGTTAATAAGGAGTTAACTCCTTATTAACTCCATTTTGCCACATCTCCAGGGACATAATTTATTATGTCCGTACGTTCTGAAAAAACGTTTTTAGGCATAAAAACCGGATAACATACGCCTCTCTGCGGCGTGCGGACATAATAAATTATGTCCCTACGGTGGATGTTTACCCCTTTACATTTTTAATTGCTGACTGTCAGTTTTGCGAAGCGGCACAGGCTTCTTCGCAATTTTTCTTGTCTAAAAATCAAAATATGTGATGTGTTCTTGTGAAAAAACAATATCTTTGTAACCAAATAATTTAATACGTAAAAACATAACTACATGGACAAATCACAATGTTTTTTCGCTGTCGACCTGGGAGCAACCAGCGGCAGGACCATCGCAGGAACCATTGCCGACGGAAAGGTGAGGCTTGAGGAGCTGACACGATTCCCCAACAACCTGATACAGACCGGCGGACACTTCTATTGGGATATATATGCGCTGTATTTCGAGATAATAAAAGGACTGAAAACAGCCGTACACCGCGGGCTCGACGTGAGGAGCATCGGCATAGACACGTGGGGCGTCGACTTTGTGTGCGTGGGCGACGACGGGGCGCTGCTGCGCAACCCGCTGTCATACCGCGACCCGCACACGTTCGGCGCAATGGAGGAGTATTTCGACCGCTGCGTGACAAAAGAGGAGGTTTACAGGACAACGGGCATACAGTTCATGAACTTCAACTCGCTGTTCCAGCTCTACGTGATGAGGCGCGACGGCAACACGGCGCTGAAGAACGCAAGGAAGATACTCTTCGTGCCCGACGCCCTGAGCCGCATGCTGACGGGCGAGGACGTGTGCGAGTACACCATAGCGTCGACAAGCCAGATGCTCAACCCCGTGACGAAGGAGCTTGACGCGCGCCTGCTGGAGAGCGTGGGGCTGGAGCGCGGCATGTTCGGGCGCATGGTGATGCCGGGCACGCGGATAGGCGTGCTTACCGAGGAGGTGCGGCGCATGACGGGCCTGGGCCCCGTGCCGGTGGTGGCGGTGGCCGGTCACGACACGGCAAGCGCCGTGGCAGCGGTGCCGGCGGCCGACGAACGCTTTGCCTACCTGAGCAGCGGCACGTGGAGCCTGATGGGTATTGAGACGAAAGAGCCGGTGATCAACGACCTGAGCTACGCGCGCAACTTCACCAACGAGGGCGGCGTGGAAGGCACCACGCGATTCCTGAAGAACATCTGCGGCATGTGGCTGCTGGAGCGCTGCCGCAAGGAGTGGGGCGACGAGGCGCCGGCCGACTACGGGCGGCTGCTGGCCGACGCCATGAAGACGGCGCCCTTCAGGAGCATCATCAATCCGGACGACGCCATGTTTGCCAACCCCGCGGACATGGGCGGAGCCATACGCGAATACTGCCGCAAGACGGGGCAGCATGTGCCCGAAGGCTATGCCGAGACATGCCGCTGCATCTTCGAGAGTCTGGCGCTGCGCTACCGCCAGGTGGCCGGATGGCTGCAGGAGATGGCGCCGTTCACCATAGACACGCTGCACATCATCGGCGGCGGCTCGCTGAACGATTATCTCAACCGGTTTACCGCCAACGCCACGGGGCTGACCGTGCTGGCGGGGCCGCAGGAATGTACCGCCCTGGGCAACATCATGCTTCAGGCCAAGGCCGCCGGAGTGGTTGACGGAATATTCGACATGCGCAGGATGATAGCCTCGAGCATAACCCCGAAGCGCTTCGAGCCGCAGGACCGCGGGGAGTGGGACAAGGCGTATGAGAAGTATCTGCAGGTATGCGGATAGTGAAAGGATATATAAGCAAGAGCCGGTGAGAGAGGTTGCGGCGCGGGCCGGGCGGCGGTGCGGCGACGGTCTCACGGTAAACGGTAACATAACTTTTAAACCTTAAAATAAAATGAAAGAAGAATTGGTAAACAAGGCTTATGAGATAGCCAAAGAGCGCTATGCCGAAACAGGCGTGGACACAGAGAAAGTGATGGAACAGATGCAGAACTTCCATCTCAGTCTGCATTGCTGGCAGACAGACGACGTGATAGGTTTTGAAAACCTTACAGGCTCGCTGAGCGGCGGCATCGCCACGACGGGCAACTATCCCGGACGTGCCCGCAACATAGACGAGGTGCGCATGGACATAGAGAAGGCCAAGAGCCTCATACCCGGCACTCACCGCCTTAACCTGCACGAGATTTACGGCGACTTCAAGGGCAAGGCCGTAGACCGCGACGAGGTTACGCCGGAGTACTTCCAAAGCTGGATAGACTGGGCAAAGGAGAACAACATGAAGCTCGACTTCAACTCTACTTCGTTCTCTCATCCCAAGAGCGGCAACCTCACGCTGTCAAACCCCGACGACGGCATACGCAACTTCTGGATAGAACACACAAAGCGCTGCCGCGCCATAGCCGAGGAGATGGGCAAGGCGCAGGGCGACCCGTGCATAATGAACGTGTGGGTACACGACGGCAGCAAGGACATGACGGTGAACAAGCTGAAGTACCGCGAGCTGCTGAAGGCTTCGCTCGACGAGATTTTCGCCACGAAGTATGACAACATGAAAGACTGCATAGAGAGCAAGGTGTTCGGCATAGGTCTGGAGAGCTACACCGTGGGCTCAAACGACTTCTACACGGCATACGCCGCACAGAACAACAAGATGATAACTCTCGACACGGGCCACTTCCACCCGACGGAAAGCGTGGCTGACAAGGTGTCGGCCATGCTGCTGTACGTGTCGGAGCTGATGCTCCACGTGAGCCGCCCGATACGCTGGGACTCAGACCACGTAACCATAATGGACGACCCGACGCTCGACCTCTTCCAGGAGATTGTGCGTGCCGGCGCTCTCGACCGCGTGCATTACGGACTCGACTATTTCGACGCATCGATCAACCGCATCGGCGCTTACGTGATAGGCAGCCGCGCCGCACAGAAGTGCATGCTCCGCGCTCTGCTCGAACCGATAGCCACCCTGCGCAGATATGAGGACGAGGGCAGGGGCTTCGAGCGTCTGGCTCTGCTTGAGGAAGAGAAGGCTCTGCCGTGGAACGCCGTGTACGACGAGTTCTGTCTGCGCAACAATGTGCCCGT
>CALNFG010000114.1 GCA_939792625.1 uncultured Prevotella sp. | reverse complement strand
TATTTGCGAGATTACCAACTTTTTAGTTTATATTCTTATCCCGAATTGGCGTATAATCTGCAAGTTTTCAGCCGTAAAGATACAAAAACTTGCAGATAACTCAAAGCAAATTGAGCATTAATATGCTGACCATTAAGTAACAACGCATCTTTTAAGGAACGACTAAATAAGTCAGTTCATCATTGCCATAACGAAAGATTCCATAACATGTTCATACGACATACAACTCAATGAAAAACAAAACGTGCCACAAGCGGTAAATGGTCACTGTAACCGTTACGATATTTCCACGCGCGATAAGTCCTTAATGGCTGTACTCCACCATATTTACTGTCTTCTTCAAGCATAAAAGGTGCATCATTAACCTTACATGAAGACATATCAGCGGCAAGAGCTGGGCTCACGATTATATGGTCTATGTTTTCCCACTTGCCTTTATACTTGTAAGTTCCTTTGGCTCCGTTGCCGCCTTTCGCACCTGAAGATATGCAGACAAGTCCTTTTTCACATATTTGCCGTACTACCGGTCCGTCTTCCGTATCATTAAAGTCACCGGCAATAATTATCTTAGGATTATGACATACGGCATACAAAGAGTCTACAGCCTCACATATTCTGCCAGCAACAAGCATTCTGTGTGGTCTCGTCCGTTTCTCTCCACCGTAACGGCTTGGGGCATGAACAACAAAGACATGCAATGTGTCACCGGTTAATACCTGTCCGGATACATAAAGAATATCTCTCGTAGGGCGCATTCCCTTCACTGTATTTACCTTTAACGGATAATGATTGACCGGAGCAAAACTGCCTGGAGCATAGACAAGAGCCACATCAATACCACGTTCATCTAGTGATTCGGTCATCAGATATTCATAATTCGCGTTTCTAAGAAGTGACCGTTTGGTAAGATCTCTCATCACACTGTCGTTTTCAACCTCACATAATGCTATCATATCAGGCAAATGCCAGTCACGACCGTCATTTCCGCATGATATTACACTTTTTGCCAGATTATTCAACTTTTTCCAATATTTGGATGTTGTCCAACGACGATCGCCTTCAGGTGTAAATTCTATGTCCTGCTTCAAACTGTCGTGATGGCAATCAAACAAATTCTCACAGTTCAGTTCAACAAATGTGAATAAAGAGACCAAAAACAATGCTACGCCCATAATGAAATATCCGGATTAAAACTTATCTGTATGCGCGACACATCTCAAAACCTGACTGCGGTTATATCGCGCCTTACGTTATCACGTATCTTGTTAAGATACTCTTTCATCGCCGTCTCATCTTTACGCTCTATTATATCGAGAAGTTCTTTCAGCTCTGTTCTTATCTGCTCAACTTGTCCAGATGTATAAGGATTAAACAATACTTCCTGCAGCAGATAATCGTCCTCACCCAACACACCTTTGGCTATGTTCATGTGTCGCTTAAATGTCGTTCCCGGTGCATCCTGATGCTTCATTACCGCAGCAAAAACAAACGTGCTGACGAACGGAATACTTAACGAATAGGCCACAGTCTTGTCATGTTCCTCAAAAGTATATTCATATATGCTCAGACCAAGGCGGCTGTAAAGGTCTTTAAAAAAAATTCGCCCCATGTAATCGCCTTCATTTATTATAATTGCATTCTCATGACTAAGCTGATTCAGATTGGCAAACGTCGGACCGAACATGGGATGAGTCGACACAAAACGCCGGCCACACTTTGCGTAAAAATCCTTTAACCCGGTCTTAACTGAAGCTATATCACTTATCAGACAGTTATCTGGCAGATAAGGCATCACTTCCTCAAAGGCCGATACTGTGTACTTTACAGTAACTGCATTGATTACAAGTTCCGGTTCGAATTCTTTTATTTCCTTCATCGTTGTGAAACGCAACGTATTGAACGTAAATCTCAACCGATCCGGATTTTTTTCATATACGGCGGTTTCGTGGTCGAAACTGAGCAAATCCAAGAAGAAACTTCCCATCTTGCCTGCTCCCAATACCAATATTTTCATCTTTCTTCAATGTTTAGTATGGCTTGGCGGTATGGCTATATAATGCAGTCACACCGCCTCTGCCACACATCGGGATAAGTTATTTGTTAACAATTTCCATCTGTTGTCTGACAGACTCTTCATGTATTGCCTCAAATACAGTTTTGACAAACATAGGGTCCATGCCGCACAAAGAGCCTTGTGCGCCACGCTTATCAAGAATCTCGTTGTATCTCGAAGTCTGAAGCACTGTCATGTTATGCTCTTTCTTAAAATGCCCGATTTCACGACACACCCTCATACGCTTCGCAAGAAGTTCCATAAGTTGATTGTCAACTTCGTCTATCTGCCGACGCAATGTCGTGATGCCTTCCGTGGTCACGGCCTCATCGCGTATGACTAGCAGACTGAGAATGTAATCAAGCACATCCGGAGTAACCTGCTGTTTCGCATCGCTCCAGGCCTTATCCGGGTCACAGTGACTTTCCACAATCAGACCGTCAAATCCCAAATCCATGGCCTGCTGACACAACGGTGCTATCAGTTCACGCTTTCCGCCGATATGACTCGGGTCACAGAATATTGGCAAATCCGGTATTCTGCGGCGCAGTTCGATGGGAATCTGCCACATCGGTAAATTGCGGTATATTTTCTTGTCATAACTTGAAAAACCTCTGTGTATGGCCGCAAGACGCTTTATACCGGCCTGATTGATACGTTCCATTGCTCCTATCCATAACTCGATATCAGGATTGACAGGATTTTTAACCAATACAGGGATGTCTATACCGTTCAGACTGTCTGCTATAGCCTGTACCGCAAAAGGATTGGCTGACGTACGCGCACCTATCCATAACACGTCTATACCGTATTTCAGGGCAAGTTCAACATGTTCCGGCGTGGCCACTTCCGTACCGACAAGCATTCCGGTAGCTTCTTTCACCTTCTGCAACCAAGGCAGAGCTTTTTCTCCGTTACCCTCAAAACCACCGGGTTTAGTCCTAGGTTTCCACACTCCCGCACGGAAAATGTGACATCCCTTGGCGGCAAGCTGCATCGCCGTTGACATAACCTGTTCTTCCGTCTCGGCCGAACACGGGCCGGCTATCACTGTTAGTCGTTCTTTGTCGCTCGGAAGATTGAGCGGCTGCAATTCAAGTTCCATTTGTCTGATATGTTTTAGTTGTTATTTCTTCATTATGCTTTCGATACGCTCCAACGCCTCTTTCATTTTATCGTCTTTCGCACAAAGAGATATGCGGATATACCTGTTTCCGTTGCTGCCAAAAATAAATCCAGGAGTCACAAACACTCCTGCTTCGTGCAACAGCCGCTCAGTAAGTTCCTCGGCATCGGCATATTCATCGGGTATCCTGCCCCAAAGGAACATACCTACCTGACTTTTATCAAACGTGCATCCCAATGTCTGCATTATCTTTTCGGCCAAGACACGGCGGCTGAGATAAGTCTCGATATTGGCACGGCGATGCCATTCATCACTGTTTCTGTAAGCCTCGGCAGCCGCAAGTTGTATTCCGCGGAACATGCCCGAATCAATATTGCTCTTTATCTTCAATATCCATTGTATGAATTGGCTGTTCGATGCACACATGCCGACTCTCCACCCTGGCATGTTGTGACTTTTACTCATCGAGTTGAACTCTATACAATAATTCTTTGCTCCCTCAATTTGCAGCAATGACATGGGATGTTTATTGAGGATGAATGAATAAGGATTGTCATTTACTACCACAATTGAATGTCTGCGGGCAAAATCCACAAGCTTACGATACGTCTCCATCTGTGCCGCAGCACCCGTAGGCATGTTAGGATAATTGGTCCACATGATGCGTACTCCGCTCAAGTCGGTACGCTCAAGTTCGTCAAAATCCGGTTGCCAGCCGTTATCCTCACAAAGTGAATAGTTCACAATCCCAGCACCGAGTATTTTACTTAGCGACGTGTATGTTGGATAACCAGGGTTTGGCACAAGCACCTTGTCGCCTGGATTCACAAATGCAAGTGTC
Organism: uncultured Prevotella sp.; assembly: GCA_939792625.1. Lineage (GTDB taxonomy): Bacteria > Bacteroidota > Bacteroidia > Bacteroidales > Bacteroidaceae > Prevotella. Next base: position 3,566 of record CALNFG010000114.1, on the reverse strand, counting down.
ACGTGCAGAATGCCTTCCTTTGAACCGATAAGAGGCAAAATTTCTGTTTGCGGATCAAGGCTTACATCATACCAGCGCTTATAGAAATATGCCATTGCCTCACGCAATTCATGCGTTCCTGCCGAAGGCTGATAGCCATGGGCGTCAACACGGCCGGCCACATCACACAACTTGTCAATTGTCTCTTTAGACGGAGGCATGTCTGGACTTCCGATAGCCAGACTTATTATGTCATGTCCTTCGGAGCTAAGCCGTGCGATTTCTTTCAGTTTGCGACTGAAATAATATTCAGATACGGCCGTCAGTCTGTCTGCCGGCTGTATTGTTGTTGACTGGTTGTTTTCCATCATCTTTATACTCTCCCAATACTTTAAGTTCACTTGTCAAAGGCATTATCGCATCAATACTCTGACGGTAACGTGTTATGTTGTCAAACGTGACATCTACATAGAACATATATTCCCATTCGTGACCGATAATAGGCAGCGATTGTATCTTTGTAAGATTTATTTTATAATAATACAATATGCTCAACACCTGTGACAAACTGCCGGCTTCATGCGGAAGCGAGAAAACAAGACTGGCTTTGTTCGTGGTCTCAAGCCTGCGCAAAAAATCAGCCTTGTTAGGATTGCTCACTACCAGGAATCTCGTAAAATTGTGTTTGTTGTCCTCTATTGATTCCTGCAACACTTTCATGCCGTACAGTTTTGCGGCCGAAACGTTACAGATAGCAGCCCACCCACGGCACTGCTGCCCGGAAATAAGCTTTGCTGCACCGGCTGTATCACTGGCTTCGACGGCCTTCAGTTCAGGATGATTGGCAAGAAAGCCTCTGCATTGCATCAGAGCCACGGGGTGTGAATGTACCTCACGTATCGTCGCCCAAGAGTCTTCAGGCAAACAACAGATACTATGCTCAATATGCAGTTTATGCTCGCCGACAATTGTCGTGCCTGAATTACGCAGCAGTTCATAATTGTGCAATAACGAGCCGGCTATCGTATTCTCTATGGCAAGCATTCCTATCACAGTGGGATCTTGCCTGATGTTCTCAAACACCTGCTCGAACGTGGAGCAGCATATAAGCTGTATCTGTTCACCGTCAAAATACTGATGAGCCGCTATGTCATGAAACGACCCGATGGAGCCCTGTATTGCAATTCTTTTCATATTAAGTTTTTTATTTTATCTAAAAATAAAAAATCCCGCCTCATTATAAAACGAAGCGGGACTTTACTGTATCTCTTGTCTGAACAAGTCTGTCTTAAGTTGAAATTCACACGCAACTTCCCGCTTCGCAATGCCTTGCAAAGTAAAAATAAAAGTAAAAGAAAGATGCGTATTGTCCGTTCATTGTCTCTATATTTTATTGATTCGTTGCAAAATTAAGACATTTGTCCGAAATATGCAAGAAAAAGTTTCAAAAATTAAATTTTGCAGTTTAAAATTTATTTTCACTGTTTTGAACAATCATCAAAGCCCTATCGGGTTGATGCTGTCATAAGCGTCTTTAATCTTTTTTGCCACATCTTCATGGCTACCGGCAACATTTCCGTCATTATCTCTTGCCAGCTCATCGGCATAGGCAAAGTCTTCCTTTCCACCATCCACATCACCCGACGCCGTTTTTACATCTCCACGCTCACGGTATGCATCGATGTTAAACGGATTAACATCAATAACCATGTCATAATAATGTATGGCTACATCATTCTCACCTTTTGCTTTCTCTATACGCGCTTTCAACAAAAGAGCCTCCTCACTTGCGTCACCATCTTTCAATAGCCTTAGAACATCGTCATCGGCTGCTGTCACATCGCCGCCATCAAGCAATGTCTCGCCACGTAAAAGATAAGCCTCAGCATTGTCAGGATTTATTGATACAGCTTTTGTAAGCATGGCAACAGCGTTCACCGCATCACCATGGCCAAGGCAAGCCTTGGCATAGAGATATGCCACTTTGTCATTATTACCGTCAATAAGCATGGCCTTTTCACAGGCATCAGCCATAGAGGTATAGTCTTCCATCATATATGCCACTTCTGCAATGCGCATATACACCTGCAGATTGTCAGGCTGTTCCTTAATTATCTGCAACAGATGCTCGTAAGCTTCGGGCAGACGGTCTGCCCGAATACACGCCTGAGACATATAGTCACGTATCTCAAGGTCTTCGTTGATACGCAATGCATGGGTGAAACATTTTATGGCATAATCAGCCTGCCCGGAACGCAATGCTCTCACTCCGTCATATTTCAATACGTCAAAACGTTTCGCCTCATCTGCCCGTTCCTTTTCTTCAGGCCGCTCTTCTTTGCCGCCAAACAATGCCTTAAAAAAATTCATAATTCAAACAATTGCGGTTTCTTTTTTCGTTTACACTTTTGTTATGTACAACAAACTGTCGAGACAGTTCATTTGGCAAATATAACATTTTTTCTTCATATCCGGAACTGTTCCGGAATTTTCATGAAAACAACAAGCCAAGTTTTGTCTATGATGCCTATATTCAATGACGGGTGTCGTGCATCTATAATCTTGCAAAAGTTCGATGGCAGATGAAAGAATGAATGGTAAAAACTCAAGATAATAATCTCACTTAATACCCTACAGGCATGTAAACCAACGGTTTTATTCCGGACTTAATTCCGAGGAATTTCTGTACATCAGCAGTGTTTTCGCCCGCATAACAACATACTGTACCAAGTCCGTTAGCTGCACAATAAAGATAAATGTTTTGTACCACAGTACCTGCATCTATGCCGCAAAGTGCCATGTTGCCTCCTTGAAGTTCGGTGTCAGACGCTATCACAAGCACGATTGGCGCAGTCTGTATAAACTGATTGCGACCAGATACAGCCTTACGCAGGTCACTGCTGCCTATCTTTACCAGTTTGTTCGTCTTGGCATCATATCTGAATGTTCCGTCAGCTTTACCGACATATATTGTTATGTCTTGTTTGTTGCGCGCTGATGGAGCGGTGCGTCTCCCGTCGGCCCGGTTCACGCCATTGGCAGCCCAAAGCAGGTCTGCCAAAGTCTGATTGCCAACTGCTTTGTTTGTGAATGTCCTTGTCGAACGTCTGTCCTGTAACGCTTTATTCAAGGTTCCGGCAACATTGCTCTTTGTCGGTGCAGGCAAGGCTGTTTCCTGTGCATGAGCCTGTCCGCAGAAACAAGTCATGCCCATCATGGCGGCAATTGCCACTGTGAGAATTCTGTTCTTTTTCATATTCAGTCTGATTTAGGTTGTGATAAATAACAATGCAAATTTATCACAATATTATCATACTGTTCGTAACGCCACTTGTTTTTTTTGTTTTGTTATAATTTTGTAGCTAAAGTTGTCAAAAAGAAAACAGACAGTAAAAAGCGGTTAAAATTTACACGTTGGCGGAATTACTTTTAGCAGCTAAGCGATGGCTACAGTTTCAAATGATGACCTTTAAGCTTGCAAGACACGGCTTTTAGCCTGTCAAAAGACAACCTTTCGCCCTACAAAAGGTTACCTTTTGCAAACTTGTCGGAAGCGGGCGGAAACCGTAAGCAAGAACCACAAAAAT
>CALNFG010000113.1 GCA_939792625.1 uncultured Prevotella sp. | reverse complement strand
GGCTTTAGGACAATGGGAGCCATGCCGCATGGCCAACGGTGAAACCATGCCGCAGGTCATGGCCAGAAGCCGGCACGTCATCCTCAAGCACAAATCCAAATGGAACGGACAGCAGAAGAAACGTGCGGAGGTGCTTTTTGAACGCTTCCCGAAGCTGAAGGAAGCTTACGGGCTAAGCATGAGACTGACGGAACTGTTCAACAAAAAATCCACTCCTGCCCAGGCACGCCTGAACCTTGCAAGATGGTACAACGATGTGGAGACTTTCGGAGAAAACGAGTTTGCACGTGTACTGGAAACCTTTGAGAACCATAATGAGACTATCATCAATTACTTCGAGGAAAGGCTGACAAACGCATCGGCCGAATCGTTCAACGCCAAGATAAAGGCTTTCCGGGCACAGTTCAGAGGTGTAGGAGACATCAGATTCTTTATGTTCAGACTTGCAACACTATATGCCTGATACGTCGGGGGCTACCAACCGGGAATTTCCGTTGAGCCCTTAAAGAACATGAACCGATTTTTATAGCTAACGAAAAAAGAAGGTGCATCGTGCATTACGACACACCCTCTTCCTTTTTGAGGTACCTAGCAGAGTCGAACTGCTCTACACGGTTTTGCAGACCGTTACCTAACCGATCGGCCAAGGTACCTTGTTTGTTTTTGCGGTGCAAAGATAATGCTTTTTTATTTTCCGTGCAAGTTTTTGTGTGATTTTGTTTGTATAAATGTTCGTTGTTGCATATTTGCGATATTTTATTGATGCTACAGGCATGCTTACATGGCGGATATTTACTGCTTCTTTTTATGATAAAATGTGCATTAAAATGTAATATTTATGATACAAAGACGCTTTTTGATTGATTTTTATGTCGTTTTATTTGTATTTTGGCAAAAGATGTGTACCTTTGCAAATGAGAAATATGTGTTAGGCATATTATTGTTACATGATTAAAAAGGTATAAAGAGTTATGAATGCAGCTAAAGTTGTAGAGAATCTAAAGCAAAGATTCCCCAATGAGCCTGAATATATACAGGCTGTAAGTCAGGTATTAGGAACGATAGAAGAGGAGTATAATAAACATCCGGAATTTGATAAGGCTAATCTTATTGAACGTCTGTGTATTCCGGACAGAGTGATAGAATTCCGTGTTTCATGGGTTGATGATAAAGGTTGTGTTAGGACAAATATGGGATACCGTGTACAGCATAACAATGTAATAGGTCCATATAAGGGAGGTTTACGTTTCCATCAGTCTGTCAATCTCGGCATCTTGAAATTTCTTGCGTTTGAGCAGACTTTCAAAAATTCGCTTACAACGCTCCCGATGGGCGGAGCCAAAGGTGGCTCGGATTTTTCGCCTCGTGGTAAGAGTGACGCTGAAGTTATGAGATTTTGTCAGGCTTTCATGACAGAATTATATCGCCACATAGGGCCTGACGTTGACGTGCCTGCAGGTGACATAGGTGTAGGAGGACGTGAAGTTGCTTATTTGTTTGGTATGTACAAGAAGCTGACTCATGAGTGGAGTGGTGTGCTTACAGGCAAAGGCATTCAGTTCGGAGGCTCGCTCATACGTCCCGAAGCTACCGGTTACGGCAATGTCTACTTTCTTGTAAACATGCTCAAGACACGCGGCATTGACATTAAGGGTAAGACTGTGTTGGTGAGCGGTGCGGGAAATGTGGCGCAATATACGATAGAAAAATGTATCGAGTTGGGAGCCAAGGTTGTAACCTGTTCTGATTCTGACGGATATGTTTATGATCCTGACGGAATAGATCGCGAGAAACTGGCATATATCATGGAGCTGAAGAACATTGAGCGTGGACGTATCCGTGAATATGCGGAGAAGTATGGAGTGAAGTATGTAGACGGAGCCAAACCGTGGTTTGAGAAAGCCGACATCGCGTTGCCGTCTGCAACTCAGAATGAAATCAACGAAGAGGCTGCAAAAGCACTTGTTGCCAATGGTGTGATAGCCGTGAGCGAGGGTGCCAATATGCCGTCGACTCCAGAGGCAATCAAGGTGTTCCAAAGCGCAAAGATTCTTTATTCACCTGGTAAAGCAGCCAATGCCGGCGGTGTGGCTGTGTCAGGTCTTGAGATGAGTCAGAACTCGGAGCGTCTCAGTTGGAGCCGTGATGAAGTGGACGCCAAGTTACATTGCATAATGAACAATATTCACGAAAACTGCGTGAAATATGGAACTGAGCCTGATGGATATATTAATTATGTAAAAGGAGCAAACGTGGCCGGATTCCTGAAAGTGGCAAAAGCCATGATGGCTCAGGGCATTGTCTGAATGTATGTTTAGATAAAAGATTAAGAAGAGTGTGTAAAATGTATATAAAACTAAGTCGGACGCAGTGCGCCTGACTGTCAGGAGCCGACGGGCTGAAGCCTATGTTTGCAGAGCAAGGCTGTTGCCGGTCGGCTCGTGTTTTATGGTGTATGGCTGTAGGTTGTCTGTTTCCGTATATGGGCGATGATTGTCGTTGTGTAAATATCAGGTTTGCAAAAATGCGTCAGTTCTTGTTTTTTTACATAATTTTAATATAAAGTTGAGCTGTCTAATAAATTTATGTTCTATTTTTGCAAACAAAAAAGTTGATGAATCGGACATACTTAGAAACTAATAGGATGTTCTTTGTGCAGCTTATGGCTTGTTTTCTGTTCTTTGCTGTGCTAAATCTGCATGTCATAGCTCCTTTGATCGACTATGCAGACGATATGGACAAACTTTTTACCTCTACACTGAATTATGACGGAGGAGGGGCGAGTGACAGTTTCTGGTTTTTCATTTCATCAAACACTGCCTGGGTGCCTTTGGGCATAACGTTGGTGTTGTCACTGACATTTTATAAGAAAGATTTGCCCATACCGTCTCTTGTCATCACTTTACTTCTTGTTTTTGGACTTGCGTTAACCGTTACTATTGCCGACCAGATATCAGCATCAGTGCTGAAACCGATGTTTACCCGCCTGCGTCCGTCGCACAGCGAGGATATAAGCGGGCTGTTGCATCATGTAAACAATTACAAAGGCGGCCGTTACGGATTTGTGTCAAGTCATGCCGCCAATGCCTTTGCAGTGTTTGCTTTTCTGGCTCCGACCTTCCGCCACAGGGCCACGGCGTTTATTCTGTTTGCCTGGGCTTGTCTGGTCAGTTATTCCCGCATATATCTCGGTGTGCATTATGTCGGTGATATTGTTGCCGGTGGTTTCCTCGGATTGACCGTGGGGCGTGGCGTTTCTCTTCTGTTCTTTTATTTGTATCTGAAGATAAGCAAATCGCACAGCAAGCTGTTTCCGGCCACCGATTACAGGCATGCCGTTGAGTCAGACCCGCTTACTGTCACGGTGATATGTACCGGTGTGTTCATGCTTTTTTACTGTGTGCAGCAGCTTGCGCCGTTCAGTCTGTATGGCATGATGTTGTATCATTGAGTGTTGACAAATGTCTTTATTGAGAAAATTCAGTTGCAAATAGCCACATATAGGAAATTATTTATTACATTTGCAGCCGTTCTTAATAAAAACTCTTGATATCTCATGCGCAAACAGGACAATAAATACATTTGGATTTTACTTACAGTTTGCTTTTTTTCTTTGATATTGTTTCTCGGCAACGCCTTGTTCAACACAAAGGGTGAGCCGCGTGAGGCAGTTGTGGCCTTGTCGATGCTGAAATACGGCAACTGGATATTGCCGGTAAACAACGGTGTCGATATAGCATACAAGCCGCCGTTTTTCCATTGGTGCATAGCCGTGTTCTCTCTTATTGCCGGCCATGTGTCAGAGTTTACGTCGCGTCTGCCTTCGGCCGTGTCGCTTATCGCGATGGTCATTGTCGGCTTCAAGTTTTATGCCAAGAGAAGTACGCCCCGGCTGGCTTTTCTTGCAGCCCTGGTGACGCTTACCAGTTTTGAGATTCACCGCGCCGGAACCAACTGTCGTGTTGACATGGTGCTGAGTGCGCTTATCGTCATATCGTTGTATCAGTTGTACAAGTGGGGCGAGCGCGGACTCAGGGGCATACCCTTCGCCGCCATACTTTGCATGAGCTGTGCTTTTCTGACCAAAGGTCCGGTGGGCATCATTCTGCCGTGCATGGTTACGTTTGTGTTTCTTTGGATTCGCGGTGCGGGTTTCGGGCGTCTGCTTATTAAGTTTGCAGCCGTGGCCGCTGCCTCGTGCATACTTCCCGCCTGCTGGTACGTGGCGGCTTACAGGCAGGGCGGTGACACGTTTCTCAGGCTGGTGTATGAGGAAAATGTACTCAGGTTTCTCGGCAAGATGTCATATTCGTCGCATGAAGAGCCGGTTTATTATAACTTCATAACCGTTATTGCCGGATATGTTCCTTATACGCTGCTCGTGCTTATCTCACTGTTCGCGCTGAAGTACAGACGTATCTCAGGCAAGCCCGCAGAATGGTGGAGACGTCTGTGCGCATATATAAAAGGTATGGACGATGCCCGCCTTTTCTCGCTGTTAAGCATAGTGCTGATATTTGTCTTTTACTGCATACCCAAGAGTAAGCGCAGCGTATATCTGTTGCCGATATATCCGTTCATTGCTTATTTCCTTGCCGAATACATTGTGTATCTGTCGGAGCGTCATCGCGCCGTGATACGTTCGTTCGGCTATGTGCTGTCAGGACTGGCAGTGCTGTTGGTTGTCACGTTGGTGTGTGTGCGCATGGGACTCGTACCCGAGACTGTCTTTTCCGGTCGTCATGCTGCCGAGAACATTGCTTTCATGCGTGCGCTGGCCACGGCCCGGCTCGGCTTTATGCAGATTGTGGCCATAGCTGCGCCGCTTGTGGCGGGTTTACTGTTCTGGTATTTGCGCCGTAAGAGTTCCCGGACACAGATTTATGCGATGACGGCTTTGATATTCTCCATATTTTTTTCGCTCGACGGTTTCTATACATCAACCGTGCTTAACGTAAAGTCAGACAAGCCCGTGGCCATGCGTATAAAAGAGATTGTGGGCGACAGACGCATATACATATATTACGAACGCACGCCGAAGCATAATCCCATGCGCCCGTTCTCAATAAACTTTTACCTTAACGACAATGTTGTTCCGTTTGAGGCGGTCATGCCCCGGTCAGGCTACGTAATAGCCGGCGACGACGCCATCGATTCTTTCAGGGAACGCTATCCTGACTACCGTGTGGTCGAGGTGGCCGACTTCAATCACAAGAGTTGTGACGACAAGAGGATGGTGCATCTGTACAATGTTGCCCGGCGCTGACTGCCGCAGGCTCACACGTCCATTCATGTTACTTATGGCTGTGTGCGCAGACACGTGAAATGTAAAACAGACAAAGCTGATGAAACTCGTAATAGTAGTTCCGTGTTATAACGAAGAGGCAGTGCTGCCCGAGACTACGGCGCGCCTTTCGGCCGTAATAAGCGGGCTGAAGGCACGCAAGAGCATAGATACGGGCATGATACTGTATGTCGACGACGGCAGCAGGGATGCCACATGGTCACTTATAGAGCAGTATGCGGCCGATGGCGGATGTGTGGCCGGCCTGAAGCTGTCGCACAACCGCGGCCACCAGCACGCTCTCTGGGCCGGACTGGAGTGGGCCGCATGCCATGCCGACGCTGCAATATCAATAGACGCTGACCTGCAGGACGACGAGAACGTGATAATGCAGATGGTGGATTATTACAACGCCGGCATAGACATCGTTTACGGGGTGCGCCGCGAGCGCAAGACAGACACTCTTTTCAAGCGTGGCACGGCTCAGATGTTTTACAGGCTGATGAACGGTCTGGGTGGCAACATAGTCTACAATCACGCCGACTACAGGCTGATGAGCCGCCGCACTCTACAGGCTCTGATGTCGTTCAGGGAGCGCAACCTGTTTTTGCGCGGCATGGTGGCTTCGCTCGGATATCCTTCGGCGTGTGTCTATTATGACCGCAAAGCCCGTTTTGCCGGAGAGTCAAAATATCCGTTGGGCAAGATGATAAGTTTTGCCGTCGACGGCATAACGTCGTTCTCTACACGGCCGCTGCGCTTTATAACTTACCTCGGCCTGATGTTCATTGTTGTCTCGCTTGCCGTGATAATTTATGCCCTCATCGAGTATTTCCGTGGAAATACGATACAGGGATGGACGTCGTTGCTCGTGTCCGTATGGTTTATAGGCGGAGTGATACTGCTGGCGGTGGGTGTTGTTGGCGAATATATCGGCAAGATATATATCGAGACGAAAGGCCGTCCGCGTTATTTCATAGAGCGTGAAGCCGGACTTGATGACGACGAAAAACACTGACGCGGCAACCATGTTTTTTGTCATATTGTTCCGGGCACAGTCACTTGTTTTCCAAAAGCTTATCTTTTGCCTCCTTAAAGGTTACCTTTGAGCAGCTCAAAGACAACCTTTAAGGAGGCAAAAGGTTACCTTTTAAAAGGCTGACGATAATGTGCTGATAGTCAATAAGATATGTTTCGCTTGTCAGAAGTGGGTGCTGTGCCGGAATAGGGCGGGGTAGTTTTGCTCCGTTTCCTCCTGCAGACGAATTGCATGTCAGGTAAAATATAGTCATAGCTTACCTTGTTTCAACTTCTCCACATATTCATCGATAAGCCTCATTTGTGATGGTATGGCTATTCTTTGTGGACATCTGGAGTTGCATTGCCCGCAGCCAATGCAGTGACTGGCTTGTCGTAGTTTGGGCACATTCCTGTCGTAACCGATAAGGAACGCACGTCTTGCCTTCTCGTAATTGCTGTCCAAGCTGTTTTTGGGGACGTTGCCGTGATTTACGCATTTGTTGTAATGTGTGAATATGCCCGGAATGTCAATCCCATACGGGCAGGGCATGCAATACTTACAGTCGGTACAGGGGATGTTCTGGCTGTCTTTCATACGTTCCGCCACATCTTCAAGAAATCTGCTTTCTTCGTAGGATAGTGGAACGAGTGGTGAGAAAGTACGCAGGTTGTCTTGCAGATGTTCTTTATAAGTCATTCCGCTGAGGACGGTCAGCACCTTCGGGAATGACCCTGCAAAGCGGAAAGCCCATGCCGCGGCACTGTCATCCTGACGTTTCTGTTTCATTTGAGCCAGCACATCTTGCGTTACATTGGCCAATCTGCCGCCCAATAACGGCTCCATGACAACCACGGGAATATCCCGCTTGGCCAGTTCTTCGTGCAGGTATTCGGCGTTGGTGTCATCGCCCATTGCCTTTTGCCAGTCGGCATTGTAGGCAGACGCATGTCGCCAGTCTACGTAATTTAGTTGGATTTGAACAAAGTCCCAATGCACTTGCCCGTGCATCTCAAGCACACGGTTGAACACATCAATGTCACCATGAAAAGACCAGCCGAGATGACGAATCTTTCCCCGTTCACGTTCTTCGAGCAGGAAATCGAGCATCCCGTTTTGTATGAAACGCCTGTTGAACAAGTCCATTCCGCCGCCTCCTATGCCGTGCAGGAGGTAATAGTCTATGTAATCGACCTGCAGATTCTGAAACGAGCGGTGATACATGGCTGTCATATTCTTGCGTGAAAGGTCTGATGCCCCTGACATTTTGGTGGCGATGAAGAACTTTTCTCTGGGATGACGCTTCAAGGCTTTCCCCGTGACGGTTTCCGACCAG
>CALNFG010000112.1 GCA_939792625.1 uncultured Prevotella sp. | reverse complement strand
CAACCAGTCGCGGCTGAACATCGTCATGCAGGAAGACAACCAGGCTCTCGACGAGGTGGTTGTTGTCGGTTACGGAACGATGAAGAAGAGCGACCTTACCGGCTCTATCTCTTCTGTAAACACCGAACAACTCAACGCCAAAGGCGCTCCATCAGTACTTGAAAACCTGCAAGGCGCCGTGCCGGGCGTAAACATCACACAGTCAAGCGGACGTGCAGGCAACAGCTTTGACATCGAGATTCGCGGTAAGTCCTCAACCAACGACAACCTTAACCCTCTGTATGTTGTCGACGGTGTTACGGTAGACGACATCGACTGGCTCAACCCTCAGGACATTGAACGTATTGACGTGCTGAAAGACGCATCGTCAACGGCCATCTACGGCTCGCGTGCCACGGCCGGCGTCGTAATCGTTACGACAAAGAGCGGCGCCGGAGTCAGCGGCAAAGCCAGCAAGCCCACGATTTCTTACGACGGATACTATGGTATCACAAAAACAGCCAGAATGCCTGAATTTATGGACGGACAGTCTTTCTATGACTACCGCTTCATGAAATTCCTTACATACGCAGGAGGCGCTGCCAACAACGGACAGCCGGTATATACCATGGACAGCTATGCACAGATGGCTCTGCTCAACTCAGACACCGGTGAATACCGCATGAAGACTCTCATGCGCGAAGGCAGAACTGTAGACTGGCCCGACCTCGTGACAGGCAGCGGTCACCAGCAGAATCACTACATTGCAGTAAGCGGCTCGACAGACAGACTGAGTTATCACATGGGCCTGGGCTATTCTGACGAGGACGGAATATACGACGGCGACGAGCAGAACAAGTTCAACTTCAAGGGCTCGCTCGACGGACAGATTAACAAGTATGTCAGCGCCGGATTCAACTTCAACCTCGCACGCATCAACCACGACTATGCCAGCGACGAGGGTGTGCAGTACGCTTACCGCATGAACCCGTTCATGCAGCCATACGACGAGGAGGGCAATCTCTGGGAAAGGCCCGGAAGCTACGAAGCCATGGGCTCGTCGTCAAGCTACCAGTTCTCCGACCAGCGCAACCCGCTGCTCTACATGCAGAATGAAACGAGAAACCGCCAGACATGGCGCGCACTCGGTAACGTCTACCTCCAGATAAAGCCGGTAAAAGGACTTACGCTGAAAACAACGTTCTCGCCCAACTACACATACTATCGCGAGGGCTACTTCAAGGGGACTCTCATAGGTGACGCACAGAACACTGCGACAAAAGAGACAGAACGCGCCTTTGACTGGACATGGGACAACATGATAACCTACGACGACTATCTGGGCAAGAACAAGGAACACCACCTCAATGTGATGGGACTGTTCTCGATGATGGCAGCCGACACGGAGACGCAGAATCTCTACTACAACGGCGTGCTTGACGGCACATATTGGTGGAATCTGAACAGCGGAACGTACAACGCCGACGAATCAGGCAACTCGTACAGCGAGAGCAGCATGATGTCATACGCACTGCGTGCCAACTATACTTTCAAGGAACGCTACATGCTGACCGCAACAGTACGCTGGGACGGATCATCCAAATTTACCGAGGGCAACCGCTGGGGCTCGTTCCCCTCTGCAGCCTTCGCATGGCGTCTTTCTGAGGAGCCGTTCATGGCCAAGACACGTAAGTGGCTGTCTAACGCAAAGGTACGTCTCTCTTACGGTATCACGGGTAACAACCGCGGCATAGGCAACTATGACACTCAGCTCGTATTGGGCGGTCCTGTGTACTATCCCTTCGGCAGCACTTTCTATCAGGGCTTCTACGCAGACGGCGTTGTCAACTCCGTACTTCAGTGGGAAAAGTCTCACGAGTTTAACGTTGGTCTTGACTTCGGCTTCTTCAACGAGCGCATCCGCGGTAGCGTTGACTGGTACACCAAGACGTCAAAAGACCTGCTCTATGACGTTCATCTGCCTCTCGAGGCCGGCGGTGTGACCATGACCACCAACGTTGGCTCGGTGCGCAACGAAGGTATCGAGGTGTCACTCACCACTGAGAACATACAGACAAAAGACTGGCGATGGACCACCACCTTCACCTTCGCACACAACAAGAACACCGTGCGCGAGATTAACGGCGAGGGCGGCAACGTAATCAGCGGCGAAGACACCGGCAACCTCTTCATCGGTCAGCCGTTCAACAACATCTACGGCTACGAATGGAAAGGCATTGTGAGCGACCGCGACATGACCGTTCCCGACACTGAGATTGCACGCTTGATGGGCTTCACCCCGGGCGAGACAGTCAAGGAATATGACTATTACTACACCTGCTACGGCTGGACTGAGGGTCTGCCCATAATAGTTGACCGCAACGGTGACGGCACATTCAACGACGATGACAAGAAAATATACAACATGGACCCGAAGTGGACAGGCAGTTTCTCGACAAGTCTGTCTTACAAGAACTGGGATCTGTCGGCCACTCTCTACACAAAGCAGAACTACTGGGTAAGCTCTGCATTCTATGGCGAATACCTCGGCATCAACGACCGCGGCCGAATGAAGCTTGATGTTGACTTCTACATCCCCGCCGGAACACTGATTGACTGCGACGGAGTAAATCCCGACGGAACTTACATCAACCCCGTTTATCAGCAGACAACCCACTACGGCAGCTATCCTTTCCCGAACAATGCAGCGGCAAACAGCGGTACAGGCTCAAGCTACTGGCTTGACGGCACCAACAAATACGTCGATGCCTCTTACGTGAAAATCAAGAACATCACGCTGGGTTACACCTTCCCGAAACAGTGGACAGAGAAGTTCGGATGCTCTTACCTCCGCCTCTACTGCACGGTTACCAACCCGTTCGTATGGACAGACTACAAAGGCTTCGATCCGGAATGGGCCGGCGCTGACCTCGACCAGGACGGACCGAGTACCGTGACATGGCAGTTTGGTGCAAACATTAAGTTCTAACAAACATTTACGATTATACAAAGATGAAAAAGATAATATATTTAGCCCTTGCGACCACATTCGCTATGGGAGCCGGCACCTTGAGCAGCTGCTCAGACTTCCTTGAGGCTGAAAACAAGACTAACGTTTCTTCAGACCCATATCTGAGTACTCCTGAAGGACTGCAGTCGCTCCGCTACTACACTTATTCGCTGCTGAAGCCCATCACAACAGACATCGACATATACGAGTGGGGCACAGACTTGTATGTTGCGACACGTGGCGGCGACCCGGGAGAGATGCACAGGTACACCATGACTCCTCAGACATCTACCGTAACCGACTACTACACAAATCTCTACAACCTGATAAACAACGCCAACTGTATGCTGTACTACGCCACCGACAGTGACGGACAGGTACAGGCCGAGGCAAAGTTTCTGCGCTGCTACGGTTACTATCTGCTCATGCAGCATTTCGGAGCCGTGCCATACGTGACCGAATACATACAGGGTCCGGAGCGTAACTATCCGCGCACTCCGATAGCCGAACTCTATCCGGCCGTTATCGAAGAGCTGCAAAGTATCATGAACGATGCCAACCTGCCCACAGAAAACCATGAGGGATACATAAGCCAGAGAGCAGTGAAGGCTCTCCTGGCCAAGGTCTGCCTCGCAGCCGGCTGGGATCTGGGAACAACTCTCGGCGACGCAGCAACCGGCTCATACAATGTAACCGACAGAACTTACTTCTCTCTTGCTGCCCAATACGCCACCGAAGCCATCAACGGCCAGGCACTCACTATGCCTTTTGCCGACAAGTGGTCACCCACGAACGAGGGCAATGCCGAAGAGATATTCTCGATACAGTATGAAAGGAACGGCTTCCCCGGCAACGTCAGTGAGGGCGGACACGGTCTGCAGAACACCTACGGAAGCTACTACGGCGACTGCACGGCAACGGGCTACAAATACAGCAACTCGGGCAAGGCCGCATCAGCAAAAGCCATATACCTGTGGGGCCCCGGCGATGAGCGCTTCGAGGGAACGTTCATGACGACCATATTCAATTACAACGGCACGTGGGGAACAACCGGCTACTATGCTTACTACAATGCAAGCAACACCGACAACCTGCAGATAGGTCTGCGCTATTTCCCATACTACACGACCGAGGCTGAGGCAGAAGCGGAGTTGACCGCTAACCAGAGCCGCTACGCAATGGGCAACTGCCTCAACGACGTATATGCACGCATTCTCGGCAGCCAGACCGTTATTTACAGCTTCGACCGTGACGGCAACTGGACAAAGTCGACAGAGAACTACGAGGATAATCTCGTAGACGTGTACGGAACAGCCTCTGTAAAGAAGTTTGACGACCCGTCAACCCAACAGGAGTCTCTCAACACCACCAACGGTTACCGCGACATCGTGCTGTTCCACTTGAGCGACATGTACCTCACGGCTGCCGAAGCTTACCTCATGGCCGACAACGAGACCGAGGCCCTGAACTATGTCAACGCAGTAAGGACACGTGCCAACGCAGGTACACTGACATCGTTTGCAAGTTACACTCCCGATTATACTATACCGGCAAACTTCGGCTCACTCACTCGGCTCGACGTCATCCTCGACGAAAGGGCACGTGAACTGTTCGCCGAAAGAGACCGCTGGATGGACCTTCGCCGCACGCGCCAGCTTGTACGCTACAACGTTGCGTTCAACACATACGTCAGCTCTGTCAGCGACATGAGCAACGTAAGAGGTGAGGTGAAGTGGTACCGCCCGATTCCGGAAGAGGAAATGAGCAACAACACCGCACTCACGGCAGAGGACCAGAATCCGGGTTATTAAAATTAAACAAACAGAAAGGAAAGAAAATGAAAAAGATACTTTATCCTTTATTTGCCGCTCTTGTCTTTGGATTCGCTTTTACTGCATGCAGCGATGACGATGAAGGAAACATGACATTCGACACGACACCTGAAATTGCCGCAGCCGGCACATATACGGGAACTTATACAAGAGTTGAAGACGGTACGACTGACACTATTACCGCCGCAGGCTCGATAACCATAGCACCGACGGATTCAGCCTATTGTGCCGACATCACTTTCACATCTGCCGATTTGGATTTAGACGCGACATCAGTTGCAAACATCGCTCATTCAAACGACGGCTTTGCATTCTCTAACTCATCCGCATCCAACGGCTTGGGTGCTGCGTTCAGAGGAAGAATCGACGGCAACGGCAACATAAACTCATCGTTCAGCATACAGCAGCGTGTTGGTTTCAGGACCCATACCTTCCACTACAATTTCATTGGCGGAGGCGGTCAGTAAGAAGACGATAACAGCAACTCAAACCGGCACTGCGGCCGCAGTGTCACGGTGCCGGTAATAAAAAACAACAGATATAGTCTTTCGCACTATATATTTTAATATTAACTTTTAAAAATTTCGATTATGAAAAAGATGTTACTTAGCGCAGCCTTGTTACTGGCTGCATTCACGGCAAACGCCCAGAACGAAGTCGGCTACATCAATCCCGATGCCGTTGGCGTAACAGATGGCACTCCCCTTACAGCCGGAACAGTTCTTGGACAAACAGAACATGTAACAGTTTCTGTTACTTTTGACGACACTTTTAAAGCTACCGGATTAAAAGGTGACAACATTATGTTCAACGGCCAGGCACTTGAAACTGCCGGCATGGGTATTCAGGGAAACACCAACGGTCCCGGCAGCGCTGCAAGCGAGGCAGTTTATCCTGATGCCTGCTGCGCTTACAGAATCGAGGCCACTACAGACGGATACGTTTATCTGTTCCACGCAGCTTCAGGCAACAAGAACTATGTCATATTCATGGAGCAAAGCGGTGACATGCGCGTTCCTTATACTTTCTCTATGGAAAATACAGGAGGTGACGACATTGAGGGCGGTCTTGTAAGCGCAGGAACAAGCTACGCATACGACCTGAACAACATTGACGAAGCTCTTTATGAAATTGACGGTGTGTCATTCGTAAGTCCTTCATATGCCATTCTGCAGGCAGGACAGATTGCCCAGAACACTACTGACGGCACTCAGTACAGAACGACCGGTAACGGCGTCATCAAGTTCCCGGTTATGGCAGGCTTGCGTTATGATGTACTTGCAACAGGCTCAAAGATGACTCTCGTCGCTTTCGCATTCGACACCACAGGTGATGCCGATGTTGAGACAACTACTCCTGTCACTCTGCTCGTTGACGGTCAGATACCCGGCGGCGGCACAGGCATCAGCGGTGTGGAAGTTGACAATACCGACAACGCTGACGCTCCCGCTTACAACATTGCAGGACAGCGTGTCAACAGAAACGCAAAGGGTCTGGTCATCATCAACGGCAAGAAGTATATCAACAAGTAATCGCAACCGTTCTTATCAATACAAAAACAGCGCGGAATATTTTTCCGCGCTGCTTTTTGTATATTACCGCGAGTCACCTCATGGCCCCGACAGCCGCAGCCAGACTGCTGTTGAGAGGCGGCACGCCGGCGGGCACAGCTACCTCCACGCGCTTCTTGTCACTCAGGGCGGCTTTCATTTCAGCCTTTGAAACATAACTCATGCCGGTGACATAAAGTTCATTAAACCGGTCTACACGTATCTCGGGTTTCGACTTTCCGTGTACGCGCCAGTAAATGCAGTCGTAAACATACATTTTCAGCAGATTTTCAAGAGCGGGCGAGCCGTTGCTCACATCATAAACTTCCCGCCGCGAAAGATTGGTAAGGCGCGCCCTGAAGCCGAACAAGCTGACGGTGTAATCATCGGATGCGAACATACTGTCTTTATACACTTCCATCTGACGTCTGTCGGCAAGCAGTCTCACCCCCGTGACGTCGCCGCGCCTGCCACGGCTGAACACGGTGTCGCCATCAACGTCATCATAACCGGCTGCTTCGTCACGGTTTATGAGCAGCCTCTTTCTGTTAAGACGCTGCGGCACCATCACGTACAGCCCCTTGTCTGTATCGTCGCCGTAAAGGTCGGAGCGGTAAAGACGGCGCTCACCTATCACCTTGCGGCGGATGCGGCCCTTGCCCATGGGCACATAATAATCGTAAAGCCCGTCCATGAAAGACGCCGGAACGGAGTCGCCCATGGCATATCCGCGTGCATAAACGGATATCACCATATAGTCGGGACGCTCATACCGGGCCGTAACTTCAGGTATGCTGTACACACACGGCTCAAGCCTTACCGTCATGCCGGTCACAGTGTCTGTGGCGAAAGTCTTTGCCTTGTAGTTGATGTGCTGCACCGTCACCGTGCCGTCATATCCCGCCGGCAGGGGCAGCACGCCGCCGGCACTGCTCACACCGGCACAGCGGCCGTCGGCCAGATACACGCTCGCGGCCGTGACAGGACTGCCGTCGCAAGCATCGACAATCTTTACCTGCGCCGCGGCAGGCAGCACAAGCAGCGACAGGAGAAAAAGAATAATACTGTTTTTCATATCACGTAAATGTTTCATACATATCAAAAAACCGCAGCCACCACAAGCCCGCATAAAAGTAATCACTCTTTACTCCGACATGATTAAGAAACGGTTTTGATTTTTTACAGAACTCGGTTTATGAAGAAGCTGTATGTCTCAAGACGTTAAGAAACGGTTTTGATTTTTTACAGGACTCTTTTTATGGAGAAACTGCATGGCTCTTTGTTAA
>CALNFG010000111.1 GCA_939792625.1 uncultured Prevotella sp. | reverse complement strand
CGTGACAAAGAAGTATTCTACGCCGTCGCGCTCGGTGCCGCGCGGCGGGCGGCTCGTGCAGGATATGCTGAAGGCCATGTTCAGTTCGCGGCGTGACATCAGGCGGCTTATTATCGTACTCTTTCCGCTGCCGCTGGGGGCTGAGAATATTATTATTTTTCCTTGCATATTTTTTTGTGAGGTTTTACGGTTTTGTTTCGGTTATAAGGTTTTAAGGTTTGTGTTGTTGAAGTATTGTATATTCCAATATTATAACTGTATATGGGCTGTCTCACTTTATGACCGTATGACCGTTAACCGTTGTGCGTAAGGTTTTACGGTTTTGCTTCGGTTATAAGGTTTTAAGGTTTGTGCCGTGAGGTATGGTTATGGTTTAAGATTATAACTGTATATGGGCTGTCTCACTTTATGACCGTATGACCGTTAACCGTTGTGCGTAAGGTTTTACGGTTTTGCTTCGGTTATAAGGTTTTAAGGTTTGTGCCGTGAGGTATGGTTATGGTTTAAGATTATAACTGTATATGGGCTGTCTCACTTTATGACCGTATAACCGTATAACCGCATGACCGTATAACAATCACAATACGTTCAACACCTGTTCCTTTATCTGTTCAAGCTCGTCTTTCATCTTCACGACGATGTTCTGCATCTCGGCCTGATTGCTCTTGCTGCCCGTCGTGTTGATTTCGCGCCCCATCTCCTGGGCTATGAAGCCGAGCTTCTTGCCCTGGCCGGGAACGTCGTCCAGGGTCTCGCGGAAATATCTGATGTGATTGGCAAGGCGTTGCTTCTCTTCGTTGATGTCGAGCTTTTCTATGTAATAGATAAGTTCCTGCTCGAGGCGGTTCTTGTCATAATCGGCTTCGGGGATGGCTTTCAGCCCTTCCACTATGCGGGCGCGTATCTTCTCCACGCGCGACTTCTCGTAAGGCTCTATCGAGGCGAGCAGTGCCGCTATGTTGTCGGCCTTCTCGGAGAACTTGCGGTAAAGGGCGGCTCCCTCCTGGCTGCGGAACGCGACAAGAGCATCGAGCGCCTCGCCGACGCCGCGGCGCACGGCGCTCCACTCCTCGTCCGAAAGCTCCTCCTGCTCGGTCTTTGTCAGGACGTCGGGCATGCGCAGCAACGTCGCAAACCAGTCTTGAGGCTCGGGGATGCCTGTCTTTGCGGCTATGTCTTTTATCTGGTTGTAATAATTTTCAACCAAGGCCCTGTTGACGGGCGCGGCATCGGCGCCGGCATCCTTTTCAATCCATATCGAGAAGTCTATCTTGCCTCTGAGCAATGTCTTTGAGACAAGCTGGCGTATCTCCATTTCCTTCTCGCGGTACAGGGGAGCCATGCGCGCAGACAAGTCAAGCGACTTGCTGTTGAGCGACTTTATTTCCACATGTATTTTCTTCTCATTAAAAGTTACGACAGACTTTCCGTAACCTGTCATCGACTGTATCATAGCACTTTTGTAGTTAAATTTATGCAAAAGTACATACTTTCTTCGGAAAAAAGCGTATTTTTGCACGTTATTTAGAAAATTCTTTTCAACCTATGCCTTGCATTTTAAACATTGAGACAAGCACCGACGTGTGTTCGGTGGCTGTAAGCCGGGACGGTGTGTGCATATTCAACAAGGAAGACCACGGCGGCCCCAACCATGCCGTAAGCCTGGGAGTGTACGTCGACCAGGCTCTGTCGTTTGCCGACAGCCGCGGCATACAGCTCGACGCAGTGGCCGTAAGCTGCGGGCCGGGCTCCTACACGGGGCTGCGCATAGGCGCGTCGATGGCCAAGGGTATATGTTACGGCCGCGGCCTGAAACTGATCGCGGTGCCCACGCTCGAACTGCTGGCCGTGCCTGTACTGCTGGAACACGAGCCCGGTGACGACACCCTGCTCTGCCCCATGCTCGATGCACGGCGGATGGAAGTGTATGCCGGAATATACGATCGCGCCCTGCGTGAAATCAGACAGGTACAGGCAGACATCGTCGACGGCGACACATACAAGGAATATCTCGACAGGGGTAAGGTGTGCTTCTTCGGCAACGGAGCATGCAAATGCATGCCGGCCGTGAGCCACCCTAACGCGATGCTGATAAAAGGCATCAAGCCGCTGGCCGCCAACATGCTGCCGATAGCCGAAAAGAGAATGGCCGAAGGACGATTTGAAGACGTGGCCTATTTCGTGCCGTTCTATCTCAAAGACTTTGTGGCCAAAACGCCCCGGAAGCTGCTGTGACCCGCCGGCGCAGGCAGTGTGTCACGGCATCAGCTTTTTTCTTTAAGGTACAAAAGATTTTCTTTAACCGGGACATTCACCACCGGCCGGCCAGGAGCCGGTGTCCCTGCAACTGTTATAAATTCTTTAACCTCACAACAATGAACATCGAAGGATTGGACTACAACACCCAACGAGAACAGCTCATACTGCCCGAATACGGCCGCGAAGTACAGAAGATGGTTGACTATGCCGTCACGATAGAAGACAGAGAGAACCGTCAGAGATGCGCCGAGACAATCGTCGGCATCATGGAACGCATGTTCCCGCAGACACAAGACAACATCGACTACAAACAGAAACTGTGGGACCACCTCGCCATAATGAGCAACTTCAAGCTGGACATCGACTATCCCGTGGACATCAGCGAGGCGAAAAACATGATGAAGAAGCCGCAGCCGATGAAATATCCCAAACAGACCAACCCGGTAAAACACTACGGCAGCATGGTGTTTGAACTGTTCGGGAAACTCAAGACCATGAGCCCGGGACCGGAGCGCGACGAACTGACAAGGCTGACGGCAAACCAGATGAAGCGCAACCTCATACAATGGAGCCACGGCTCAAGCGACGACGAGAAAATAGCATCTGACCTGGCACGGTTCACCGACGGGAAAATACAGCTGGACCTTGACTGCTTCCGTTTCAACATCGGCAATCTGAAAGAGCCGGGCGAAAAACGCCGTAAGAGAAGATGACAGACGAACACTCTTTAACCGACAAACACCCGCACATGGAATCTTTCATCATAGAAGGCGGCCATCAGCTGAGCGGTTCGATAACTCCGCAAGGAGCCAAGAATGAGGCTCTCGAAGTAATCTGTGCCTCACTGCTTACTTCCGATGAAGTAAGGATAAAGAACATTCCCGACATTCTTGACGTGAACAACCAGATAAGACTGCTCACGGACATCGGCGTACAGGTAAGACGGACAGGCAAGAACGAATACTCGTTCAAGGCAGAAAACATAAACCTCGATTATCTTGAAAGCGACGACTTCATACACAAGTGCTCGTCACTGAGAGGCAGCGTGCTGATGATAGGGCCGCTGCTTGCACGTTTCGGCAAGGCTGTGGTGGCAAAACCGGGAGGCGACAAGATTGGCAGACGAAGACTTGACACCCACTTTCTCGGATTCAAGAATCTCGGAGCCGTATTCTCACACAACAACGAACGCGGCACATTCATAATAGACGGCAACAACCTGAAGGGATGCTACATGCTGCTCGACGAAGCCTCGATAACCGGTACGGCCAACATCATAATGGCTGCCGTACTGACAAAAGGCACCACAACCATATATAACGCCGCATGCGAGCCTTACATACAGCAGCTGTGCCATCTGCTCAACCGCATGGGAGCCCGCATCAGCGGCATAGCCTCAAACCTGCTCACAATCGTCGGCGTGGAAAGCCTGCACGGAGCCACACACAACATCCTGCCCGACATGATAGAGGTAGGCTCGTTCATAGGAATGGCAGCCATGGTGGGCAACGGCATACGCATAAAAGACGTATCCGTGCGCAACCTCGGCATCATTCCCGACGCCTTCCGCAAGCTGGGCGTGACAATAAACATTGAAGGCGACGACCTCTTCATCCCGCACATGGAGCATTACGAGATAGAGTCGTTCATCGACGGATCCATAATGACCCTTTCCGACGCCCCCTGGCCGGGACTCACGCCCGACCTCATCTCGGTGCTGCTCGTCGTGGCTACACAGGCCCGCGGCAGTGTGCTGTTCCACCAGAAAATGTTCGAGAGCCGCCTGTTTTTTGTCGACAAGCTTATCGACATGGGCGCGCAAATCATCCTGTGCGACCCGCACAGGGCCGTGGTTGTGGGTCACGACCACGCCATCAGGCTGCGTGCCGGACGCATGACAAGTCCCGACATCCGTGCAGGCATAGCCCTGCTCATAGCAGCCCTGAGTGCCAACGGCACCAGCCGGATAGACAACATAGCACAGATTGACCGCGGATATGAGGACATAGAGTCACGCCTCAATGCTCTCGGAGCCAATATCAGACGTATCTAAGCAGACTACAGCCCACCCTGACAAAGTAAAATGATAAGAACAGAAGAAGTTTACAAAATCGGAAAGATAGGAAAGCCGCACGGCGTGAAAGGCGAAGTCTCGTTCATGTTCAGCGACGATGTTTTCGACAGAGTCGATGCCGATTACCTTGTACTTATGATCGACGGTATTCTTGTACCTTTCTTTTTTGAGGAATACCGCTTCAAGAGCGGTGAGACAGCGTTGGTGAAATTCTGCGACATCGACACCAAGGAACAGGCTCAGGAACTGACGGGCTGCGAAGTGTTCTTCCCGAAAAGCCTGTCCGACCGCGGCGACGACGAACTTACCCTTGAAGAACTGAAAGGCTTCGAGATTCTCGATGCCGACAACGACAACAGTCTGATAGGCAGCATAACAAGCATTGACGATGCCACGCAGAACGTGCTGTTCAGCGTTACCGCCGATGACGGGAGAAATCTCCTGATACCGGCTTCGGACGACTTCATCACCGGGATTGACATTCCCGGCCGCAAGATATACGTCAGTCTGCCCGAGGGTCTGCTCGACCTGAGCTGACAAGAGACATACACGCACAACAGCCAAACTACAATGCGACATGAGCTTAACACGAAATATATGAAGAAACAAATAGCCATACTCGGCTCCACCGGCTCGATAGGGACACAGGCCCTGCAGGTCATAAAGGAGCATTCGGACAAATTTGAAGCATACTGTCTGACGGCAAACAACAAAGTCAGCGAACTGGCCGAACAAGCAAGAGAATTTAATCCGGCGGCAGTAGTAATAGCCAATAAAGACAAATATGAAGAACTGAAAAGCCTGCTGGCCGACCGGCCCGACATTAAGATTTACGCCGGTAAAGAAGCGATAGATGAAATCGTAGAAGCTCAGCCCATCGACATGGTGCTTACGGCTATGGTAGGTTTTGCCGGTCTGAGCCCGACAATCCACGCTGTCAAGGCACACAAGAAGATATGCCTTGCCAACAAAGAGACACTCGTAGTGGCCGGAGAGCTTATATGCAGACTTGCAAACGAATGTCACTCCCCCATCATTCCCGTCGACAGTGAACATTCGGCCATATTCCAGAGCATAATCGGCGAAGGCGACAATGAGATTGAAAAGATTCTACTTACGGCATCGGGCGGGCCGTTCAGGAACTTCGGCAAAGACCGTCTTGCCGCCGTTACCAAAGCCGACGCCCTGAAACATCCCACATGGCACATGGGTGCCAAAATCACCATCGACAGCGCAACGATGATGAACAAAGGCTTCGAGGTTATCGAAGCGAAATGGCTTTTCGGCGTGGATGCCGACAAGATACAGGTACTTATCCACCCGCAAAGCATTGTCCACAGCGCCGTGCAGTTTGCCGACGGTGCGGTGAAAGCCCAGCTCGGCGTGCCGGACATGCGCCTGCCCATACAGTTTGCGTTCACTTATCCCGACCGCCTTCACCTAAACGGCGAGCGCCTTGACCTGTTCAAGCAGCCGCTTGAGTTTTTCGAGCCTGACCTTGACAAGTTCCGCTGCTTGGCCCTGGCTTTCGAGGCGATACGCAAGGGCGGCAACATGCCTTGCATCGTAAATGCGGCCAACGAGGTGGTCAACCGCGGATTCCTCGAAGACCGCTGCTCGTTCACCGACATGAGCGACATCATAGAGAAGACCATGGCTCACGTGGCGTTCTGCACAGAGGCCGATTATGACACTTACGTGGCCACCGATGCCGAAGCAAGGCGCGTGGCCGAAGAACTTCTGAGAACGAACAAATAATCACTTACATATTTCAAAACAAAAACATGGCACGCTGACAAATCCGCGGCAGACACACAGCACACAAGCCGCCGGTTGGTCCGCAAGCCGAAAAAAACGAAAAAACGAAATGGAAGTATTTTTGATAAGACTGCTGCAGTTCATGCTGGCAATCTCAATCCTTGTGCTGCTCCACGAGGGCGGACACTTCTTCTTCGCCAAACTCTTCGGCGTAAGGGTTGAAAAGTTTTACCTGTTCTTCGACCCGTGGTTTCACCTCTTCGAGTTCAAGCCCAAGCGCAGCGACACCACTTACGGTATAGGATGGCTGCCTCTGGGCGGCTACTGCAAGATATCGGGAATGATTGACGAGTCTTTCGACACCGAACAGATGAAAAAGCCCGCCCAACCGTGGGAGTTCCGCTCAAAACCGACGTGGCAACGCCTGCTCATCATGGTAGGCGGCGTGCTGGTAAACTTCCTGCTGGCGCTGTTCATCTACGCCATGGTGCTGTTCACGTGGGGCGACTCTTATTATGCCCTGAAAGACATGACCTACGGCATGAAGTTCAACGAATCGGCCAAAGAGATAGGTTTCCGCGACGGCGACATACTGCTGCGCACCGATGAAAAGACACTTGACAAGTTTGACGTGGACATGTACCGTGACATAGCCAACGCCGGCTCGGTGACCGTATTGCGCGGCGGCAGAGAGGTGACCATCACCATGCCGGAAGACATGAGCCTGTTAACCATGCTCAAGGAACAGCCCGTATTCGTAAAACCGTTTATCCCGGCTGACGTCGACAGTGTGCTGGCAGGTACTCCGGCGCAAAAAGCCGGCATGCGCAAGGGTGACAAGCTGCTGGCCATCGGCGGCACGGACATCGACTCATGGAACGAGTTTGACGACTGCATAGGACGTCTTCAGGACGTCATGACATCGGCAAAGACCGGTGCCGACAGCCTGAAAGTAAGAACCACAACGATTGTTTTTGCCCACAAAGACAATCCGGCAAAAACCGATACGGCGCAGATTGTGCTTACTCCCGAACTTACCCTCGGCGTGGGCCGCACCTATCTGAACACGTATTACAAGGAAGTGAAGCTGGAGTACGGCTTCCTCGAAAGCTTTCCCGCAGGTGCTGTCTACGGCGTCAACGTATTGCGCGGATATGTGGACGACATGAAATATATCTTTACGGCCGACGGTGCCAAGTCGCTCGGAGGCTTCGGCGCGATAGGCAGTCTGTTCCCGCCGACATGGGACTGGATGATGTTCTGGCGCATGACGGCATTCTTGAGCATCATTCTCGCATTCATGAACATTCTGCCGATACCTGCTCTCGACGGCGGACACGTCCTCTTCCTGCTCTACGAAATGATTACACGCCGCAAACCCAGCGAAAACTTCCTCATAAGAGCTGAATATATAGGCTTCGGCATACTTATACTCCTAATGGTTGTCGCCAACCTCAACGACATACTGAGATGGTTAGGGTATATGTGATATTTTAGAAGTTAGAGAAGTTAAAGAAGTTAGAGAAGTTAAAGAAGTTAGAGAAGTTAAAGAAGTTATCACTCGCTTCGCTCGTTAGAAGTTAAA
>CALNFG010000110.1 GCA_939792625.1 uncultured Prevotella sp. | reverse complement strand
AATGATTGGGCTATGGACAATTACACAACGGCAAAACACACGCTGCTAAACAGTATCCAAAGATTCTTATTACAAGAATCTCTGCATAGCGGCATCATGCTACTTTCATTTCTGGCCGTCGCACTGCCGTCACTAGGGCAACGCATATTATCACTTGACAGCTGTCGGGCAATGGCCTTACGCAACAACAAACAGCTCAACATTGCCAGACTGAAACAAGACGTGGCACGTGACACGCGCAAAGCCATCAGAACAAAATATCTGCCGCATATTGATGTTATGGGCGGATATGAGTTTACGAGCCGTGAAATATCCATACTGAACAACAGACAAAAAACAGCAATCAACAATCTCGGCACAACCGCCGCCAGTCAGATAGGCAATACCATGTCGTCTGCCATTTCAGAAATGGCAGGACAAGGCATAATAACTCCACAAGAAGCTGAAGTCATAAGCAACATTGCCGGAAAGATAAGCCCGGGAATAGAACAAGCTGGCAACACCATCGGCAAAGCTATAACAGACGCATTCAAAACCGACACACGAAATATATTCACCGCTTCGGTTATGATCACCCAACCCATATATATGGGTGGCAGCATCGTTGCAGCCAACAAAATCGCTGACATAAGCGAACAATTGGCCGCAAACGACATGATGAGCCGCAAACAAAACACCATATATGATGTTGACAATACTTACTGGACGGTCATATCACTCAAACATAAACAAAAACTAGCCTCAAGCTATCTGTCACTCGTAAAAAAACTTGATGACGATGTACAAAAAATGATAAAAGAAGGAGTGGCAACAAGAGCTGACGGCCTAAAGGTTGCAGTCAAAGTCAACGAAGCAGAAATGCAACTTACACAGGTAGACAATGGCCTCTCATTGGCAAAGATGTTGCTATGCCAGCTATGCGGATTACCAATTGACAACAACATCACATTGGAAGATGAAGATAAAGAAGATGTCTCTACTCCGCATGAAAACCCGGTTGCAGACATTGACGCGGCCATGGCTAACAGGCCTGAACTGAAAATGCTCGAAAACGCTGTCGACATAAGCAAACAAGCGACCAAACTTATACGAGCGGCATATCTGCCACAAATAGCACTGACAGGCGGCTATCTCGTAACCAATCCTTCACTATATAACGGTTTCGAAAAAAAATTTGAAGGTATGTGGAACATAGGTGTCATTGTAAGAATTCCTGTATGGAACTGGTTTGAAAGTACTTATAAAATACGTACCGGAAAAACAGCGACAAGTATTGCACAACTTGAACTTGACGATGTCAGGGAAAAGGTTGAGCTTCAGGTCAACCAAAGTAAATTCAAAGTGACAGAAGCAAACAAGAAGCTGGCAATGGCGAAAAAAAACACCGAACAGGCTGACGAAAATCTGAGATGTGCCAATCTAGGTTTTAAAGAAGGTGTGATGGACGTAACAGATGTTATGGCAGCACAGACGGCCTGGCTGCAGGCACGCTCACAGAAAATAGACGCCGACATTGACGTAAAACTCACACAGACAAACCTGAAAAAGGCCGTCGGACAGTCTTTATACTGAAAATAAATACATAAAAAAACAGGATGTACGGACAAACTCACCGCCAATACATGTTTTTATCCGGACACATATAACATAAATACAAAATAACAGTATGACAAACAAGACAACACAACATAACAATATTTTACTTGCCACATTCGGTTTTGCGGCAGTAGTGGTGATTGTCGGAGTAATAGGTTTTCTGACATTCGGACGCACGCCGGACACCATACAGGGAGAAATTGAGGTTTCAGAATATCGGGTATCAAGTAAAGTTCCCGGACGCATACTCGAATTACGCGTACAGGAAGGCGATTACGTAAAAGTTGGTGACACGTTGGCAATTCTCGATGCCCCTGACATAGAAGCGAAAAAGACTCAGGCCATGGGAGCCGAAAGTGCGGCAACTGCATTGAATGCCATGGCCGACAACGGGGCACGGCGCGAGCAAGTGCAAGGTGCTTTTGAAGTATGGCAACAAGCCAAAGCTGGACTTGAGATAGCTGAAAAATCTTACGGACGTGTGCAAAGATTATTTGACGAAGGTGTGATGAGCGCCCAAAAGCGTGATGAGGCATACGCAAATTACAAAGCAATGAAAGCACAAGCTCAGGCTGCAAAAAGCCAGTATGACATGGCTGTGGCCGGGGCACGGCGTGAAGAACGTGAGGCAGCCGCAGCACAGGTCCGCAGGGCTAAAGGTGTTGTGGAGGAAGTAAATTCTTACATTGACGAAACCGTACAGACAGCTCAAATGGAAGGTGAAGTAAGCGATGTTTATCCAAAGATTGGCGAACTTGTAGGTTCAGGCTCCCCCATCATGAGCATATCCATAATGAGTGACCAATGGGGTACATTCAACGTTCGCGAAGATCAGCTGAACGGCTTGAAAGTAGGCGATATTTTCACGGCATATTGCCCTGCTTTCAACAAAAACATACGCATGAAAGTTTATTATATTAAAGACGAAGGCAGTTATGCCGTATGGAAAGCGACAAAAAGCAACGGACAATATGACCTGAAAACATTTGAAGTTAAAGCACGGCCCATAGATAAACTCGACGGCCTGCGGCCAGGCATGTCGCTTATAATCAAAAGCGGTAAAATAAAAGAATGACAACACGGAATGCTTATGCAAAGACATATCACAGAACAAGTGTCTTGAAATAACGCAGTAAACAAAATGAGCAGTTTCACTTTCAAACGGATTTCTGACGTTGCACGTCGCGAGTGCGGCATACTGCGCAAGAACAGGATGTACTTGTTCTGCATGGTTGTATTTCCTGTTATTGTGACAGTGCTGTTCACATCCTTAATGGCCAACGGCCAGCCTACAGACATGCCGGTAGGCATCGTGGACTTAGACAATACTCCAACCACAAGAGAATTGACAAGAAAACTTGACGCATTCCAGTCTACGAAAATAACAGCACATTATACAAATGTTGCCGATGCGCGCCGCGCCATACAGCGCAACGAGATTTACGCATTTCTCTACATCCCAAATGGAACAACGGCAGAACTGCTCGCCATGCGCCAGCCAAAAATTTCTTTTTATTACAGCTCGACGTCTTACACTGCCGGTGCCCTGCTCTACCGAGACCTAAAAACAATATCCACACTAGGCTCGGCCAGCGTTGGAGCCACCATGCTTTCGGCAAAAGGTATGGGCGAAGAGCAGATAATGAGCTTCTTACAGCCTGTCGTCATTGACCTGCACACTATAAACAACCCGTTAGTAAATTACAGCATATATCTGAACACCATGCTTATACCGGGCTGTCTGATGCTGTTTATTTTCCTTGTGACAGCCTATTCGTTAGGCACAGAAATAAAATTCAATTCTGCAAGGGAATGGCTCGCTACGTCAGGAGACAACATCGCAGTTGCCATCATCGGTAAGATGCTTCCGCAGACACTTACCTTTCTTGTCATCGTCTACGGCTACATGTTCTATGTTTTCGGCATACTTCATTTTCCTCATCCCGGCGGCACAGGCTATATTGTCATGCTCGGCCTGCTCACAGTCCTTTCGTCACAGGGCTTCGCCATATTCATCTTCGGCATTGTTCCTTCTGTGCGCATGTCAATGAGTATATGCAGCCTGTGGGCTGTACTGAGCTATTCGCTATCCGGCACGGCGTTCCCGCTGTCTGCCATGGACTCTGAGCTAAAATCAATAGCCCTGCTTTTTCCGCTGAGGCACTATTACATGATTTACCAGCTTAATATCTTCAACGGCTATTCTCTAAGTTATTCATGGCCTTATGTAGGCACTCTGATTATCTTTGCCGCCCTGCCCTTAATTGTGGCCGGACGGATAAAGAACAATGTAAAGACATATGAGTATCTTCCGTGATAGCAGGGATGACCACTTCAAACATCTTTGCTTCTGACACTAACGCTCTGAGTGCAGACCAAACACGAGACCGCCACAAGACAGAAGATAAGAAAACAAAAAATGATGAATCTGACAACACGCATAAAACAAGGCATCGGAGACCTGTGTCACATCTGGGCCGACGAGATACGCACCACATGGAAAGACGAAGGAGTATTGATATTCTTTATTCTCGTTCCATTGTTATACCCGTTACTTTATTCGTGGATTTACACTAACGAAGTTGTACGCGAAGTGCCGGTGGCTGTTGTCGACATGTCAAACAGTGCAATGAGCCGTGAGTTCATACGGAAATTCGACGCTTCGCCTGATACCAAGATATCAGCATACTGCACAAATCTTACCGAAGCCAAAAACACAGTGGGCCGTCAGGAAGCTTTCGGTGTGATTTACATACCGTCTGATTTCCAGCCCAATGTCATGCGCATGCAGCAAAGTCATATCAGCCTGTTCTGCGACATGAGTTTTATGCTGTATTATAAAGCAATATACCAGACGGCCATGGCCGTGGCCGGAGACATGAACTCAAAAATACAGATTAAACGGGCCGGTAACTGGACTGACCGTGAAGACCGGATAACCACCAAACCGCTTGACTTTGATGAAGTACAGATTTTCAACAGTACCGGAGGTTATGGTAATTTCATCATACCCGGCGTGCTGATGCTCATCATACAGCAGACACTCCTCCTCGGAATAGGCCTGTCAGTAGGCACCGCACGCGAACGCAGCAAAAGAGGCTCGTTTCTTCCCGATGACGGCCATCACGACGGAGTGTTCCGCACCGTGCTGGGCCGCTCCATGTGCTACTTCATGATTTACGCCGTCATCACCGCCTACGTAACACTCGTAGTTCCACGCCTGTTTGACTTTACGTCACTGCTGCATCCTGCGGATACGTTCTGGTTTATGCTGCCTTACGTTCTGTCATGTGTTTTCTTCTCCATGACGGTGGCATGCGCCATACGTTACCGCGAAAACAGCATACTCTTAGTGGTTTTTACTTCGGTTCCGCTGCTGTTTCTCTCCGGTGTATCCTGGCCTCAAAGTGCGATACCGGACTTTTGGCAATGGTTCTCAACACTTTTCCCATCGACATTCGGCATCAGAGGTTTCGTCAGAATGAACAGCATGGGGGCCTTACTTGGCGATGTGAAAGCGGAATACCAGGCCCTGTGGCTGCAAACAATAGTATATTTTTTCATTACTTGCCTGCTATACAGATGGCAAGTAATAAAAGACAGAAAGAACAAATCTGCATGAACGGATTTGCTCTTAAGGCCTGTTTAAACTTATCCTAACAGCACTATTCTCTGATTGTATTTTAATAAATACAAACCAAACTCACATACAAACAACAGTGTCATTCCACAAATATAATACGTCCGCTGACGCCGGATGTCACATCGCGGCAACGGACGTATTTTATCTTTGCAGGGCATGATGCTCATTCACAACACACTGAGGCATCATAACAAGACTGACAATACAGTAAAAAACGACGTGCGTCAGAACTGTTCAAGTATCTCGATACGCTTGCGGGTATCAGGATGAGTGCTGAAGAGAGAACTAAAGAAGTTCATCATGCCCGGAGCGAAATGCTGCGGATGTATTATGAAAAGCTGGGCAATGTCGTCGCGGCGTACGTTGTCAAGACCGGGGTCGCCTGAAATCTTGCGCAGAGCCGAGGCGAGCGCAAGCGGATTGCCGCACAGTTCAGCTCCTCCGGCATCGGCCATGTACTCACGTTTGCGCGAAATGGCAAAGCGCGTAAGCAGCGTGAAAAGGTAAGCCACGGCACAGCACAACAGACCTATCAGAAATACGGCTATCATGGAGATTCCGCCCGAACGGTTGTCCTCTTCATCATTGCTGTGCCGGCTCATGCCTCCAAACCAGAAAGCGTTGTACATCATCTGGACGACAAGGCTCATTATCGTAGAGACAATACCGACAAAGATGATGCTCGTTATGAGCAGACGTGTGTCGTGGTTGCGTATGTGAGTAAGCTCGTGGCCTATCACTCCGGCCAGTTCGTCGTCGTTAAGCCTGTTTATTATGCCCGTTGTGAGCGTCACGGTGTAGCTCTTCTTGTCTATGCCGCTGGCAAAGGCGTTAAGCTGCGGGTCGTCAACGATGTTTATTTTGGGCATATCCATGTTGCAGGCTATGCAGAGATTCTCCACAATGTTGTATATCCGCGGATTGTCGCGGCGCTCAAGCGGACGCGCACCCGTGGCGGCACGTACCATGGCTGTGTTGGAGAAATAAGCTATGGCAAACCATATACCCACCCCGGCAACAACCCACGGCAGGGCATTGAGGAAATAATAGTTGACGGTAACGGCGTCAAGATGGCGCACTATGTTGCCGTAACGGTCATAATATCCGTTGCCAAAGTAATTGACAAGCGCCAGAAACACCCATATCATGCCGAGAATGATGACTGGAAACATGACCAGCAACACGAGGGTAAGCGTATTGTTGCGGCGTATCTGGGTGTGCATTCCTACATATCTCATGTTTGTTTCAGCTATGAATGATGAAAACAACGGGCCGGCCGAAGCCGACCCGCCGAGGTCAGAATTTTATCTCGGGGGCTTTGTCATAAACGGCACGCTCCTCCTGCGGCACCTCAAACATGGGCTCTTTGCCGAATTTGAACATCTTGGCAAAGATGTTTGAAGGGAATGTTTCAACGGCGTTGTTAAGCTCGCGCGTGGTAGAATTGAAGAAGCGGCGCGCTGCGGCGAGCTTGTTCTCAAGGTCAGACAGTTCTGTCTGCAGGTGCATGAAGTTCTGGTTGGCCTTGAGGTCGGGATAAGCCTCGAGCGATACCTTCAGTCCGGCCAGAGCGCCGCTGAGTGCGTTTTCGGCATTGATTTTGTCGTTGATGCCCGTGGCGTTCATGGCCGCCGTGCGTGCCTCGGTGACACGCTGAAGCACTTCGCGCTCGTGTGTGGCATAGCCCTTGACGGTAGACACGAGCTGCGGCACAAGGTCGTGACGCTGCTTGAGCTGTACGTCGATGTTGGCAAACGCATTCTCACGATTGTTTCTTAACTTGACAAGGTTGTTGTAAAGGCTCACGCACCAGATGACGAGAAGCACGACAACAACAATCAAAACGATGATTCCGATACTCATAATGATGTAACTGTTATTTAATTAATTGATTAAGCCATGCCAGCACATGGCCGGACCTGACCCAATATGTATGATGCAAAGATAATGCCATTTATTCAAACGCTGACATATCGTTAAGATTTAATTTAATTCTTTTTGCATTTTATATGAATATTCGCAAAAATCTGATTCTTGAAGTTAAAGGAATTACAAATGTCAAAGCTATCACAACCCTACTCCTTACCGGATATGCGGAACAAAGAACACAAGTCTTCGCAATAAACGATAAAGCCCTGATTAGCAATAAGTTATACACAAGCGCAAAGCACTGCTCCGAAACATGCTGCAAAAGGTAAGCTTTCGCGGCCTAAAAGGTAAGCTTTCGCAGCCCAAAAGGTAAGCTTTCGCCTTCTAAAAGGTTACCTTTTACAAAAGCAGGAAAAACGGGGGCCGCAGAACATCAAAACCGGGCACGATAAAAGGGAATGAAAAACAGCCCTGCGGCAGGTTTCATCCCCTCATCGTACGTTGCCAAACGCATATATGAATCCAACGTCCTCACGCCCCCCAGACGCAAAACAATATTTATAATATATTTATTATCAAGACAATACATATAAATATTTTTCACGTGCAGGTATTGTGCAGGTTTTATTTAAGTTAAAAAACTCTGAATACAAATATAACAAAAATTCTCACAAGCACAAAACCTGTGAGAATTTTTATCCCAAATCGGTCATTAGAAAGGGATCTTTCCTTTATTCCTAATGACCGCC
>CALNFG010000109.1 GCA_939792625.1 uncultured Prevotella sp. | reverse complement strand
AGGAGTTAAGAAGTTAAGGAGTAAAGGAGTTAAGACAAATGCCCTGTCGGGTGGCGCCACGATTCATCGTGGTTTATCCTCCCTGTCAGCCCTATACGGCCTGTCCCAATAAACCGACAGGGCATTTGTCTTAACTCCTTTACTCCTTAACTTCTTAACTCCTAAAAATATACTTCTTAACTCCTAAAAATATACTTCTTAACTCCCCGAAAACAGACAAGCATAATAAAATATTCTTTTCCTCCGCTTATTCCACATTATTTTTATACCTTTGTCCTGACAAATCAAAACCAATACCGATGAAAAAACTTTTGATAGCGCTGCTCATGGCCGTTGCCATGGGAGCAGACATCCGTGCGGAGAACTATCCTTACCGCTCTGACTACCTGTGGGTTACCGTGCCCGACCATGCCGACTGGCTCTACCGCAACGGCGAGAAGGCACGTGTGGAAGTACAGTTTTACAAATACGGCATACCGCGCGACTGCACGGTAAAGTACAGCATCGCCGACGACATGATGCCTGACGGCAAGGAGATGGAAACCCGCCTGAAAGACGGACGCGCCGTGATAGACATGGGCACGAGGACAACACCCGGCTTCCGCGACCTCAGACTGACGGCCCATGTCGACGGAAAGACATACAGCCACCATGTGAAGGTGGGCTTCTCGGCCGACAAGATAGAGCCGTTCACCAAAGAGCCGGCCGACTTCACCGACTTCTGGAACAAGAACATCAGCGACATGAGACAGTTTCCGCTGACATATACAAAAGAAAAGGCCGTGGAGTATTGCACCGACAAGATAGACTGTTACCTCGTCAAGGTGACGCTGAACAGCCGGCAACAGGCCGTCTACGCCTACCTCTTCTACCCCAAGAACGCACAGAAAGCGTCGTGCCCCGTGGTGCTTTGCCCGCCGGGAGCAGGCATCAAGACCATCAAGGAGCCGCTGCGCCACAGGTATTATGCCGAGAACGGCTGCATCAGAATGGAAATGGAGATTCACGGTCTCGACCCCCGTCTGCCCAAAGAGACATTCGACGACATGGCGAGAGCCTTCAACGGGCGCGAGAACGGCTACCTGTACAACGGCCTGGAGAGCCGCGACCGCTATTACATGAAGCGCGTATATCTCTCCCTGATACGCTGCATCGACCTGCTGACAAGCCTGCCCGAGTGGGACGGACGCAACGTCATTGTGCAGGGCGGCAGTCAGGGCGGCGCGCTGGCGCTCGTTGCCGCGGGACTTGACAGCCGCGTTACGCAGTGCATAGTCAATCATCCGGCACTGTCAGACATGGCCGCATACAGCGCCGGACGCACCGGCGGATACCCCCACTTCAACAAGGTTGACGGCATGTTCACCGAAGAGAACATGCGCACCATGGCGTATTATGACGTGGTTAACTTCGCCCGCCACGTGACGGCGGACACTTACATGACGTGGGGATACAACGACAACACTTGCCCGCCGACAACATCTTATGCCGTGTGGAACACGCTGACGTGCCCCAAAGAGTCGCTAATCACACCCATAAACGAGCATTGGACGTCTGACGACACCGAACGCGGACAGATGGAATGGATGCTGAGGCATTTGAAATAAATCTTTTTATAGGAGTTAAGAAGTTAATGAGTAAAGGAGTTAAGACAAATGTCTTGCCGGAATAATGGGATAATCCCAATCAAACCAATAAGCCGATAAGACCACCAAGCAGTGGCGCAAACCGACAAGACATTTGTCTTAACTCCTTTACTTCTTAACTCCTTAACTCCTGAAAAAAACTGTTTTTACTCTAACTTTCCATACTCTTCCTCCGTAACAGGCTCAAGCCACTCGTTGGATGCGCCCTCCTCAGCCACGGTGAACGCTATGTGCTGGAACCAGCTGTCTTTGGTTGCGCCGTGCCAGTGCTTCATGCCCTCGGGTATTTCAACAACGTCGCCGGGGTTAAGCTTGCGTGCGGGCTTGCCCCACTCCTGATACCAGCCCGTGCCGCCAACGCAGATAAGCACCTGAATGCCTTTGTGATGTATGTGCCAGTTGTTGCGGCAGCCCGGCTCGAACGTGACGTTAGACACAGGCACCTTGCCTGTGCTGAGCGGCGCCAGAAAGCTCTCGCCGATGAAGTATTTGGCATAAGCCGTGTTAGACCGGCCTTTGGGGAACATCGGATTGCTCACGGGACGGCCCTCGGTGAACTCTTCGCCGTACACTTCGGCTATGGCCTTGCCCGCACGCCACGCCTCAACATCGCCCACACGGGCAGCAAGCACGGCGGGTATGGAGTGCAGTTCGGCGTCGGTCACGCCCATGTTGCGCGCCCCGCTGATGTGCGATTTAAGCTGCGGCTCGCATCCCTCAAGCCCCGACAGAGCGCTGACGGTGACCAGTTCGCGCTGTGCGTGGGTCAGATTGTCGCGGGCGAAGATGTCGCCGAAGAGGTGAGCCTTCAGATAATAGTCGGTTGCGGGAGCGAAAGCGTAGTTGTACGCCCTGCCCGTAAGTTTGCTTTGCACCTCGGTGCCCTGCTTCAGGGCGTCGTAGCCGTCGGGCAGAGGCGAGGCGTCGCGCCCCTCGGCGTCGGTTATGCCGCGCTGTCTGCGCTCTTCAAGCACGCTCTGCAGTGCGCCCAGACCGTTGAGGCTGCGCGGGAAACCCGTGTAGGCATACAGATGCGAGAGAGCTTCTTTGATTTGACTTACGGTAAGTCCGGCGTCCAGACCACCGTCTATGGCCTTCTTCAGATTGCCGATGTCGCCTTTGGCCTCGAGGCACGAGATGGCGACAATGCTCTGCTGTCGTTCGTTAAGTACGTTTTCCATATTCTTTTGTGCATTAGCAGGTATGCAGACAAGCGCCGTGAGCGCCGCCGCAACCATTGTTTTAAAAATATTCTTCATAACGTCAGGTTTGTTTGTACATCTGCAAAGGTACGGCCAAAAACGACATGCGGCAATACCATATTTACTGATAAATGTATCCATTTTAACGTTTTTGCCGGAAATATGACACAAAAGCCGTCGCCACGTCATAAACAGGCGCTTAACACATTGATACTCAACGCATTGCAAAACACGGTCTTTTACACGCCGAAAGCTTACCTTTCGCAACGCAAAAGGTAAGCTTTCGCAACTCAATATGCCGTCTTTCGCAAAACGGCAGATGCCGTCAGCCACGATTACGCCTGAGCCGCCTCAGCCACAGGTAATATCCCGTGACGGGCAGCAAGGCTCCCAGCAGAGCGGCGAAAAACCAGAGCAGGCGCGTCGGCAGTCCGCCGAAAGAGCCTGTATGCACGGAGTAAATCCATCCGCGCATCTTGCCCGAAGGCGCAGCGTCGGCATAACGTGTAACCGAGGTGATGCGTCCCGTGCCGCGGTCGAACGTGTAGCGGTCGGCCGCACGCGGATTGCCGAGCCTGCTGAAGGCCACCCGTGCCGTGCCGTCGCCCACGGTTATCGAGACGGCATGCGGATTGTCAGCCTGCAGACGGCTGTACGCACGCTGCCACGAGGCATAGTCAGGCTTATCATGCTTATGGCCGCCGTCGTCGCGGCCGCCGCCCCCGGCCGTCATCTCAACGCCGAACACGGAGTAAAAGGCCGAGCGATACCACGTGAACGACCACGTAAGCCCCGTCAGGGCCATGACCAGAAGCAGCACAAGGGCATACATGCCGCCTGCCACGTGGAGGCTGTGCCACAGGCGGAAACTGCCCTTGCCTGCCGTTATCTTCAGACTGTTGCGCAGAACCTTGCGCGTGCGCGGCCACCATATCACCACGCCCGACAACAGCGCGACGACAAACATCATGGTGGAAACGCCCACCACTATCTTGCCGTAAGCCGGGCGTCCCTCGGGCCGCCCCTTGTCCAGCAGCCAGCGGTGGAGGCTGAACATGGCGGCAAAGAACGCCGGACGCTCCTGCCGGCCCTTCACCTCGCCGGTGTACTGGTCAACGTACACGGCGGCGCGGCGCGGCTTCGACAGGCTCATGCTGTAAGCCTCGCCCGGATTGCCGCTGACGGTAACGCCCGTTATGCGCACGCCGCGGGGCAGTTCTGCCCCGGCCTTTTCAACAAGAACATCCATCGGCAGCGGCTGTCTTCCGCCACTCTCCACCCTGTACATGTCCGGATTGGCCATGCGCGTAAGCTCTTT
The DNA here is from genome assembly GCA_939792625.1 of uncultured Prevotella sp. GTDB lineage: Bacteria > Bacteroidota > Bacteroidia > Bacteroidales > Bacteroidaceae > Prevotella. Next base: position 3,705 of record CALNFG010000109.1, on the reverse strand, counting down.
CTCAAACACAAGCATGGCGCCCGAGAAGCACACAAGGCTGACGACTATGCCGAACGGCACTGACAGCCACAGATGTATTTTACGGAAAAAATATTTCATTTTTTTTAAGTTGACGAGTTGACAAGCAGACGGGCAGACAAGGAGATTTGTCTTGTAAGCAGACGAGTGACAAGTTGACAAGCAGACAAGGAGATTTCCTTTTTCAGTTGACAAGTTATTATTTATCTAACATCTTTACCTACTTGTTTGCTTACAAGGCAAATCTCCTTGTCTGCTTGTCAACTTGTCGCTTGTCTGCTAAACAAAGTCTGCTCTGTTAATCAATCCTTCCTATTCCCGTCAGCGTCGTAGCGCCGTTCACGGTGAGAGTCTTCAGGGCGGCACCCGACGACGGCTCTATCCTGTAAATGGCGGGATAACCCGACTCGGTGTTGACAGACACGTATGCCATGCCGTTCTCGAAGTAAGGCGACTTGCCGAAGCCGGACACGTCGGAGGGCAGACCCGTCACCTCGGTGAGCGTCTTGTCGGCGGCATTGAATATGGCAAGGCGGTTGGCCGTCTTGTCCGACGACGTTATCGGGGCATCGTACATGAGGAACAGGAAGCTGTCGCCGCCCATGTACCAGCTTTGCATCAGACCGTTGGGCGATAGCTGCTCAAGATTGCAGTAATAGTCGTCAAACTGTTCCGTCTGAGTGTCTATGCGCACTACTCCGGCCGGCAGCACCGTCTGCTGTCGCGAGTCGGCCATCGTCTTGGCGTAACTGGGCGATATGACGTAGACGTAGCGGCCGTCGTCGGTGGCCCACACCATCTGGTAATACTGCGACCTCATGCGCCCGCAGGCGTAGCTGATGCGGTCGGTCTTGAGCAGTTTCTTGCCCGTCAGCGTGTTGTCGCTGAATATGGCCACCCAGCACTCGTCGGGATACTGTGTCCACTGCAGCTCACCTTTCTTGTAAGCGCTGCTGTTCGAGCCGCCGTCTTCGGTCTTGACAAGGTCCTCAAAGCCCTCGCGCACATATTTGTATTGCGTGCGTGCGTCGTCGGTGAACTGCTGGCAGCCGTACTGCGTCAGTCCCATAGGCACGGCGGCAGAGTATATCTTAGAGCCAACCTGCTCGATGCCCGACAGCGTGACGTACTCGCCGTTGCCCAAGAAGTTCTCGCAGATGTAGTCTTCGCCGGTCACAACGCCCTCGCTTCCACCGTCGGTTGTGGTGTTTGAGTAGAACGTCTCGTTGACAACATCGAGATGAGACACCTTCAGCACGTAAGGTATGTAGCCCGTCACGGGGTCGGCCCAGGCAGGGTTGCCCTCTCCGCTCGATGTCGTTATTATCTCGTTGTCATACTTTCCGTAGCTCGTGAAGCGCGTCACGAAGTATTCCATCGGCCTCTGCTCTATCTGACCGGTCGAGGCGTTGCGCACGTAAGAGTAAGTGGTGCCGTCTTCGCCGTCCTGATAGTTGAGGGCGTAAAGATACTTGTTGCTGTGGAACACCCAGTAGGTGGCGCCGTCGTTGGCCAGTCCGCTGAGCTGAATCTCTCCCTCCAGGCTCTCCGCCGTGGTGAGAATGTTGGCCGTTGTGCCCGACCCCGATGTCGTACCCGTTATGACGTAAGGCTTGGCTATGGCGTCAGTGCCGCCGGTGTTGCCGCCGGTGTCGTCGTCAGAACATGATGAAAAGAACACGCCGGAAGCCGCGACAGCAAGCAGTCCGGTAAAAAGATAAGATTTCTTCATTACTTTATTGTTAGTGATTAGGTTTGAAACAAACTGTTATGCAAACTGAAACAACATTCAGGATTGTCACTTCTTAATTTCTCATTTTCCGAGATTCACTCTCACTTTGCCGTAAAACGCGCGTCCGGCCTTCTGCAGACTGAAGTTGTCGTAGAGGTCTTCGTCGGTGAAGTTGCGACATTCCACCGAGAAGTTATACCGTCCGTTGTTCACGCTGTACGTAAGAGTGAGGTTGTGTGAGAACTGCGTGGGCACCATGTAGTCGGCCATGTTGATGGCGCCCACACCCTCAGAATAATAGCAGAAGCTGTGCAGATACTGGTTGTCGTAGGTCACGGTGAGAGTGTTTCCTTCTCCGCCGAGACCGTGCCAGTAAAAGTTCACGTCGCTGTCGGCAAAGCGGTACGGCACGTTTGGCATGCGCGAGCCGTAGACGGGATTCTCCACCGACGTGCTGCCCACCATCATGCGCTCGTTGTCTTTCACGTCCATCTGCGTGAAGTTGCCGCCTATGCTGAGCCAGCGGCCGAAGTTGTAGCGCAGCGAGAAGTTGCAGCCCACGGTCTTCACCTTGCCGTAGTTCTCGTAGAAGGCGCCCTCGCGGTTGTTGCTCAGTTCGGCAATGGAGCGCTGGATGTAGTCCTTGGTGTCGCGGAAGATGAAGCCACCCTCGGCGTAGAGCGAGTGGCGCCCGAAGGTTTTCTGGTAACTCAGGTTGACGTTCACGTTGTCGCTGCGCTCCGGACGCAGCATCACGCTGCCCGTCTCGAGGTCTTCGTCGCCGAAGAGTTCCTCTATCGTGGGCAGGCGGCACGCCTTCTCGTAAGACAGTTTGGCCTGAAGGCCGGGCAGTATGAAGTAAGTTCCGGCGGCGCCGAAGCCCCATGAGTCGAGCGAGCGCGAACGGCGCACGAAGTCGGACGAGTTCTCGTCCACCGCCACGGGTCCCGCCGCGTACAGCCGGTAGTACTTGCCGAACACCGACACGTTCCACCTCTCCGCCGGCATCAGGCGGTATGACAGGCCCATGATGTTCTTGCGCGTCTGCTTGGCTATGGGGTCGGTGGTCTCGGTGTTGTACAGCAGGGACGTATTTTCGCGGCTGAAGGCGTTGAACACGTTGTTGAACGTCAGCGTGTGCGAGCGCGAAATGCGGTAGTTGGCGGTCAGGGTGGCGTTCCAGTTGTCGTTGTCGGCACGCGAGAACTGGTACGACTGCTCGCCCGGGTCGCTCTTCTTCTGGCGCTCGCCCCTCCAGTTGTAGCGGTAAGTGGCCGTGTCGACGTTGGTCGTGGAATTGCGGTTGTAGTTGGCCGTGGCCACTACGCTGAGTCCGCGCACGAAGAGATGGCGCTTGGAGTACTCGAACGAGGGCATGAGCGAGTGGCCGTAACGGTGCTTCTGTCCGTAGACAGTCTTCTGCCTAACGCCGGTCTGCACGTCCTTGTACATGTGCGAATAGGTGAAGCCCAGCATCATGCGGTCGGCCCAGGGCCTGCCCGTGAATCCCACTTTGGCCACCACCGCCTCGTTATGATACGTGTCGTTGAAGCGGCGCACGCGGTGGAGCGTCTTCGTGTCGAGGCTGTTTGTGGCGAAGTCGAACACGGGCGCGTCAACGTAGAAGTCGTTGTCAGAATAGTTCTGGAAGGCGTTTATCTCGTACGTGAAGCCGTTAGTGAGCGTCCGGCCGAAGTTTACGTGCGACTTGTGGGTGTTGAACGAGCCGTAAGAATAAGCCGCGTCGACAAACCAGCTGCGCCTCTTCCTGTTGGTCACGATGTTGATTACACCGCCTATGGCGTCGGTGCCGAAGCCCACGGGCACCACGCCCTTGTACACCTCTATGCGGTCGGCGAAGTTCACGGGGATGTTGTTCAGCCCGAACGAGCTGCCCACGCCCTCCTGCGGCACTCCGTCGATGAACACCTTGACGTGCTTGCCGCTGAAGCCGT